>NZ_JAFMPL010000049.1:0-50999 GCF_019038455.1 Nocardia noduli | reverse complement strand
GGGAAGAGATGACCACAAGAGGGGGACGGGGTAGGAGACGCAGGCACGGTGCGGGTGAGAGCACGCGAGATCGGTTGCAGCGCAAGAGAGCGCCGCGAGGCGTGAACGTGAGGGGCTGGGGAGGATGACCACAAGAGGAGAGTCGGCGGGGGAGCCGGGAGCGAATAGTTGCCGCATAGGCATCAATTCATGTTGATGCTCAGGCATCAACCGGTCGATATTCGCTGCGCAGGTAGCCTAGGCCCGCGCCGAGGCAGACGAGATGCCTCCTGCCGCCCGCGACTCCGCTCGAGACGCAGCCGGGAGACCCCGACCAGACACAAGCCGGTAGTAGCGCGTAGGCATAAAACCGATTGACGCCTATGCGCTCAAATGGTGTGTGCATCGCCGTGCGGAGTTGATGAGTAAGTATCAATTCAGGCCCATTCAGTTGATGCGTACGCGTCAATTCATTGACGAGTAGGCATCAATCTAGCGACGAATAAACGATCCGAGCGAAACAGTATTTTGATGAAAACTACTGGTAGACAACTATTTTCGATGGTAGAATTGAGTTCTAAGCATCAAGCCGGGGAGGTTGTTCGATGAGTAGATTCGCAGGGGCGGTCGTGGTGGCGATCGAGTCGACATGGGCCGCGATCCGCGCCGAAAATCCCGAGGTTCCCGATGTGGTGGTGACGATGGCGTCGGGGTCGGTCGGTTCGCCGCGCGGGTTGCGGCTGGGGCATTTCGGCGCGGATCGGTGGGTGCGGGGCACGGATTGGATGCCGGAGTTGTTCGTCGGCGGGGAAGGTTTCGCGTTCGGTGCCCGCGAGGTGTTCGGTACGCTGCTGCACGAGGCCGCGCACGGGATCGCGAAGACACGAGCGGTGCAGGACGTCAGCCGCGGCGGTGCCTACCACAACGGCCGATACAAGAAGATCGCCGAAGAACTCGGACTGACCGTGACCCGCCAAGCCAACCGCGGTTGGTCCGAAACCGCGCTGCCCGACGCGACCGCGAAGCGGTACCGCCGTCAAATCGACGGCCTGTCCAAGGTGTTGATCGCGCACCGACGCAGCGAGCACGACCCGCCACCCGGTGCGCCGGCCGGTGGCGATGCCGACGAGGACAGCGGGGAGGAAGGCAAAGAACGCGCGCCCCGCAACGGGCACGTGCTGGTGTGCGGTTGCGACCCGGTCCGGCGCATCCGGGCCGCGCAACGCGCGCTCAAGGTGGGGCCGATCCTTTGCGGAGTCTGCACACAGGCGTTCGAGGTCGCCGACTCCGAGGATTGATGACTATGCGTCAACATCGTTGATGCCTACGAATCAACTCACCGGCTATCCCGATCTGGTCTCGACCAGGCAAAACGGTCCAAATAGCAGGTAAACTAGTGAATAGAACTGGTGTGCGGCGGGACACCGCACCTGGGTTCTTTCGTCCACGAATCCGAGAGGAACACAACGAAATGCTGGAATTGATGGACTGGTTCTGTGGCGCGGGTGGGTCGAGCCAGGGCGCGCATTCGGTGCCCGGGGTGCGAGTGACCCGGGCGGCGAATCATTGGGCGCGCGCGATCGAGACCCATGCGGCGAATTTCCCCGACACCGATCACCATCTGGGCGATATCCGGGAGGCCGCGGTGGAGCGGTGGCCGGTCGCGGATCTGTTCTGGGCCTCCCCGGAATGCCCGCAATGGTCCTCGGCGCGGGGCAAGTCCCGCGACTTCCACAACACGATGCAGGGCGATCTGTTCGACACTCCCCGCGACGAGGAGGCCGACCGTTCCCGGGCGTTGATGGAGGAGGTCCCGATGTACCTGCGCGGGGTGATCGCCCGCGGCGGCAAGGTCCGTGCGGGGGTGGTGGAGAACGTGGTGGAGGTGCGGGCGTGGGATCAGTGGGACCGCTGGTTGGGCGAGATCCGCGCGCTCGGGTATCGAGTGCGGGTGATCGCGTTGAACTCGATGCACGCCCAATCGACCCGGACCCCGGTCGCGCCGCAGAGCCGCGACCGGCTCTATGTCGCCTACTGGGACACCGGGCTGGGGCGGGAGCCGGACTGGTCGAAATGGCTACGCCCGCAGGCATACTGCACCACCTGTGAATCCTGGGTGGCCGCGATGCAGGTGTTCAAGACCGACGGAGCCGACATGGGCCGCTACCGCCAGCAGTACGTCTATCGCTGCCCCCAGGTGCGCTGCCGCAACGCGGTGGTCGAACCACCCGCACTGCCCGCCGCCGCCGCGATCGACTGGACCGTCGAAGGGGAGCGGATCGGAGACCGGACACGACCGTTGGCGGACAAGACCATGGAACGGATCCGGGTCGGGCTGCGCCGCTACACCGTGCCGGTGCCGATGATGGTTCCCGCAGGCGGTACTTGGCGCGAGATCGCCGCGCCGGTGACCGTGCCGTTGTCGGCGCGCACGACCCGGGAGAACGACGGGGTCGCGGTTCCGCAGCCGTTCCTGGCGTTGCTGCGTTCGGATCGGCCGCGCACGATCGGGGTGCACGAGCAGCTGGCCACGATCGTGGCCGACGGATCCAACCACGCGCTCGTGTCGCCGCCGTTGGTGGTGCCGACCGAAGGCCGCGACGGCAAGACCGCCCAGCCGGTGACGGTGCCGCTGCGCACCCAAACCACCAGGGCGGAAACCGCGGTCGCGTTCCTGCCGTTCGTCGCCGAACTCCGCGGCGGCAGCAGCGACGCGCGCCCGGTGACCGAGGCGTTGGCGACGGTGACCGCCAGCGGTAACCATCACGGCCTGGTCGTACCCGCCGAACTACCGCGGCGGGTGTGGGATTCGCTGTTGATGCCCTACTACGGCACTGGTGCCGCGCGGCCGGTGGATCAGCCGATGGGCACCCAGTCGACCCGCGACCGCTTCGCCCTGGTCGACCAGGCCAGCCGGGACGCGATCGAGGATGTGCGGTTCCGGATGTTGCAGCCGCACGAGATCGGCCGCGCCATGGCCTTCACCACCGGCTACACCGTGCTCGGTAACAAGCGCGAACGGGTACGTCAGTACGGCAACGCGGTGACACCGCCGGTAGCCGAGTTGTTGGTGTCGGCGTTGGTCGAGGCGATCACCGGCGAGGACATCGAACGCTGGGCCGCCTGACACCAGGCAGGAGGGCGGCCGGTAACCCGAACCCGTAAGGGTTCGGTGGGACATACCGGCCGCCCGAAAGCCCCGCCCACGAAGGAAAGGACACCAGCACGATAAACCGCCGCCTGCCCTACGGCCCACATGGGGCGGTCGGCTGACCGGCCGAGGACGCAGGCAGCGGCAACGCCGAGCATCAGGGGCGGCAACAATGGATGGATGGGAGAGATGGTCACCCTTGACGAGTGGGCGACACGCCACGGCTACGGCCACAACACCGTGCGGAACTTCTGGGCGATCCGCGAGGACTTCCCCCAGCACAAGCAGTACCGGCCGCGGGTCGGGTCCGGCGCCCGCAGCGAGGAATACGACACCGACGAACTCGACGCATGGCTCGCCCGGTGGCACGAGCACCGCCGGCCGACCCGCCACGAGATGCCAGACCAACCCGAGGAATACCGCACCCTCGGAGCCATCGCGCGCCTACTCGGCGTCGACAGCAAGACCGTGAGCCAATACCGCGGCGTGATGGACGAAAACGCCGACCACGAGGACCGCGGACAGCGCCGGTTCTACCGCACCCGAGACGTAGTCGACGTTCTGAACACACGTCAAGGTCATGGCCGTGCCGTCGATCCTGACACCGACCGACGCCGCAGAATGCTTGGTCGATAGCTCACGTCTGTGGATCGGTGTGGCCTGTTCGATCTCGTCGGCTCAGACGCAGGCATTACTGAGCCGTTGGTCCTGCCTGAAGTGGTCGATCGCGGGGAATCGGATCGCACGTATCAAGTTGCATGGAGGCGTCTATAGTTTTGCGCTATGTGCGCGCACGGTAACCTCCCGCTCGCAGACGGCTTCGACAGTCTGATACTGCATAGTTTCCGTCAGTTTGGGATTGTCGACATCGATTTGAGTGGACGCCTAACTGTAATCACGGGAGCCAACGGGGCTGGGAAGACGTCTATCCTAAATATTCTCGGTAGTCACTTCAGTTGGCCTGCTCAATTTCGATCCATGCCACTCGCCTTTCGCGACGAATCAAAGCTCTTTCCAGATTTTCGATATCTTGACCCTCTTATGGTGCGCGATGCGCTGAATCCCCATCGTTTCAATGAAGTGATGGAAACTCTCGGGCATATGAGGGTCACCTATGAGCACTCGGGGCGTCCAGGTGCAGTTGCGATTGGCAGTCTGAAATATACGGGCGGGTCTAGTTCGAGAATTGATATATGGACAGGCCATCATCAAGATGCTGACGAGTACGGACTGGACTTACCCGCGCAGCGAAGAGTTGAAGGAATCTTCTTGCCAGCACATCGATCCATCAGCCCCTACCGGCCCGTGGAGAGAATTCCAGCGAAGTTTGTATCCGCCGAAGAAATTCTTCGAACGCACGTTGATGAACTGCGAAATATTTTCTATAGCTATAATTCACCAGGTGGACGCTCCACTCCGATGTTGCGCATGAAGGAAGCACTCCTGGCCGCAGCGGTCTTCGGGGAGGGGAATAGTTCTGTACGGCCTAATCCTGAAGCGCTCGATGTATGGCACGGATTCCAGCAAGTGCTGCGGGCTATCTTGCCCGACTCGATTGGATTTATACGTCTGGAAGCTAGTCCGCCTGACATCATATTGGAAACTAGCGCGGGTAGATATGCGATAGACGCAATTTCCGGCGGTATGAATACTCTGTTCGACCTGGCGTGGCAGATTCATTTGAGATCGCGAAATTCCGCCGTTTTCACGGTCTGCATTGATGAGCCCGAGAATCACCTCCATCCTTCCCTTCAGCGGACTCTTATACCTAACCTGATGCGTGCCTTTCCTGAAGTTAAATTCGTCCTAGCCACGCACAGTCCATTTATCGTGACGGCTGCACCAGAGGCAAAGGTGTATGTGCTCACCTACGATGAAGATAACTCGGTGAACTCTACTGCTCTCGACTTCGAGAATAAGGCTCAATCCGCAGAGCGGACATTGACAGATGTGTTGGGGCTTGCCACCACCACTCCAGTATGGGCAGAAGATCTTTTCAATGCGATCATGAGTCGTTTCGTGGAGCGTGAGATTTCCTCGGAGTCAATGTGGGAACTTAAGAACGAGTTGGAACGGAATGGTCTCGGTCATGAACTACCATTCGCACTCGAGCAATTGCTTGGGGAGCGCGAGTGAGGAAGCTCACCAAGGGAGAAAAGCCACCTATTCTTGACGCAAAAGAGGTTGAATGGACTCAAGAATACCTGGATGCTAAGGCTGCGAAACAGAAAAACATGCCGAGTCGCTGGAGGCATTCAGAGATCAAATCGGCGGTTGCTGCCGAAACGGCCGATCGATGTGCGTACTGCGACGATAATCCGAAGTCAGTGTACCCCGGAGATGTGGAGCACTTGCTGCCGAAATCCCAGTTCCCTCACCTGGTTTTAAAATGGAGTAATCTGACCTTCGCCTGCTGGCAATGCAATAATAAAAAACGCGAGTATTACTCTGCCACCCTGCCTCTCATTGATCCTTATGTCGATGACCCGGACGAACACTTGTTATTCTTTGGCGATTTGGTGCTGCCCCGGCCTGGATCGGAAAGGGGCATAGTTACTATTCACCATTTAGGTCTAGCGCGTAAGCCGCTAGTCGAAGAGCGCCGAAACAGAATTGAGCACATCGTAGGACTCGTTCAAGCTTGGTCAAAGATGCCCAATGCTGAGTCGGCCCAGGCTATTCTGGAAATAATTATAGAAAACTACGAGAACGGTCCGTTTAAGGCTACGGTTCGATCCTTGCTGCGGGAGATGGGGATATTGGACTTCGAAGATAAGTTGAATAAGATTCTTGTCTCTGAAGTTTGAAAAGTCTGCCGCGAGTATAGAAACGGTGTGTAATTTCTTAGATCAGGGAGTGGTCAGTCGGGCAACCTGGTCTCGTCGGGGTTCTTGTCGGTGCGGATGCCTCGCCAGCTAGGGTGGCGTAGTCCCTCGCCGGTGTATTCGCGGTACTCGATCGCGCCGACGAGCACAGGCCGGACCCAGTGCGTCATTGCGAGACCACGGCCCGCCTGGTTGCTGAAGGGACTTGCTACGGTGGCGAGTTCATCGAGGCGTCCTTGAAGGTCGCGACGGGCTGCGCCGCTGAATCCAGTGCCAACGTTGCCGATGTGGACCAGCTGTCCGCTGTGGGGGTCGTGGGCGCCGAGGACGAGGGATCCAAATGTTCGGGTCGACGATCCGCTGCCGGGCAGCCAGCCGGCCACGACCGCGGACGTGGTCTTGCGTATTGCGGTTTTGATCCAAGAGTGGGATCGGCGTCCGGGCTGGTAAGTGGAGTCGATCCGTTTGGACACGATCCCTTCCAGATGGTGCTCGCTCGCGACAGCGAGGAGCCGATCGGCGTCCACGCCGACCCAGTGCGGCGGCACCCGAACGAGCGAGGACTCCAGACCGAGCCCACCGAGCAGGTCACGGCGCTGGAGGTACGGTGTCGCGATGGCGGATTGGCCGTCGATGGCCAAGACGTCGAAGGCGTACAGCTGCACCGGAGTCGACGCCACCAGGGAGGTGCTGGGTCGGACGACGTGCATGCGGCGTTGCAGCAAACCGAACGACGGCGCACCAGTGGCGTCTTGGACGATCAACTCACCATCGAGGATCAGCTCCCGCCCAGCGGTCGCCGCGACCAGCGCGGTGACGACTTCCGGATAGGAACCGGTCACCGGTTGCTTGTTCCTGCTGTACAACCGGCATGAACCTGGTTCAGTGATCGCGATGACGCGGGCGCCGTCCCACTTCATCTCCACCGCCCACCCGGCATGATCCGGTGGCCGACCCGCGACGGCCAGCATTGGTGCCGGTACACCCACCATCTGATCAGCTTATTTACGGCAATCGATGCGTGGGAGCTATCCGACCGCGCGGTTCGTATGTCATCATACGAACACATGTTCGATTTAAGGGGAGGTGCGATGGCAGACGGTCGACCCGCAACACCACTGACCGGGCTCACGCGCGCCGAACAACTCGATGCCCTGCGCGCGCGTATCGCCGCGGTCCCCGGCAAGGTCGGCGCCACCACTGCGTCTCCGGCCGCACCTTCGCCCGGTGTGCAGCCGCCGCCAGAGGTGATCGAGGTTCCTGGTGATCTCGGGTCTGTGCTGCCCGCGGGCGGGTTGGCGCGGGGCAGTGTCGTGGGCTGCACCAGTGGATCGCTGCTGGTCGGGTTGTTGGCCGCGGCGACGCAGGCCGGAGAATGGGCCGCGATGGTCGGCAACCCCCGGCTGGGACTATTGGCGTTCCACGAAATGGGTGGAGACCTCGAGCGTCTGGCTCACATCGCCGACCCCGGACCCGATCCCCTCGCCGTGACCGCGATCCTGCTCGATGGACTCGGAGTGGTCGTGCTTGACTATCCGGGAACCGTGGCGCCGTCGCGGGCGCGGGCGGTCGCCGCGCGGGTCCGCAGCCATGGCGCGGTGCTGATCGTGACCACAACAGGGTGGATGCGCCCGGATGTGCAGATCCACACCCGCACCGCCGGCTACACAGGACTCGGACACGGCCGCGGACGATTGCAGGCAGTGCACCTGGACGTGCGGGTCACCAGCCGCAGCACTCGACCCCGCACCACGCGACTAACTTTGCACGGATCCACCCCCGACCGCACCCGATGGAGCACCCGGTCCGCGGCGGACGTCGTGCGGCCGGGGTGGGAACAGACCGGATGAGCGTCGATCCAGCTTCGGCGATGCGACCGCTACCCCACCCGCGCGCTGTTCTGGTCGATCCCCGCCGTATCTGGGTGACACCCGAATGCGACGCGCCCCGGGCGGGTGCGCCGACGTTGGGGGAGAAGGCAGCCAGCATTGATCTACACCTGGATATCGAATGGATCCCCGCCACTCAGTACGGATGGGCTAGGTTCCTGCACGGCCGTACCCCGACGTGGTACGCGCAGATCTCGATCGACCTGCGCACCGTCAACAACCTCGCCGCGGTCACTCTGTATCAGTGGGTGCCCTGGGACGCCATACGCCCAGCCGCGGCCGAAAGCTGAAACGCTGACCACAATGATGAGTAGGTTGCGCCATCGTTGGGCCTCACATCCACACTTGCGATACGTTGTAGGTATCATCCCAGCGTGTCGCGGGATTTAATTAGAAATCTACTGAGACACTAAGGATCTTTATTGTGGCACTTCGATCTGTCCGTGCGAGACGAAGTAGTCGAATGACCCCCCAGATGCTACAAGGAAGGATGTTCGATGCATCCGGAAAGGCCCGGGTCCGAGCGGCCGGACAGGCCGGAAAGGCCGCACGACGAGCCATTCCGGAAGACGCTGCCAGGCATCCTGACAGGCATTGGCGGGGTGATTGGAGCTATCGCAGCTGTGATTGCGTCGTTGGCTGCGGCTGGCATTCTCAAGTTCGGTCCGAGTACGCAGACGTCTACGCCATTACCACCACCACCGCCGTCGACAACAACGCCGCCACGTGTTACGACGAACGAGAGCGAAGGCCGAACGACGATCAACCTGTTGTACTGGGGTGACAATTACAACTGCAAAACTGATCTCACCATACAAATCGGGGACCAAGCGGTTACACCGAGATCGGATATTCATCGTCTGGCTGGGGTTGCTGTCGGTGATCAGCCGTATAGCATCGACGGCCTTATTTCCTGCCCCACTATTGGAGCGTGTCACGCCTCCGGTCGAGGACGAATAG
Organism: Nocardia noduli; assembly: GCF_019038455.1. Taxonomy (NCBI): domain Bacteria; kingdom Bacillati; phylum Actinomycetota; class Actinomycetes; order Mycobacteriales; family Nocardiaceae; genus Nocardia; species Nocardia noduli. The sequence continues at coordinate 42,195 of NZ_JAFMPL010000049.1, read as the reverse complement.
ACATCGTAGTAGGTGCGGTATACTCTGTAGTTTGGCAAAATACGCAGACAAACTATTGCGCGGTTCATCTGAAAGGGCCTTAAACAAGGTGGCCGCGCAGCAGATAGTCCCGCTTTGAACCGTTGATGCTGGCAGTCTTTATCTGACCGCTTGGCCGCTGTGCGGTGCGCATGGTGCCCTGCGAGGTTTAGGTAATGGGGCGAGCGTAGGGGGTGCTTATGTCGAGCCCTGCGCGCATCGCCGCAGGGCGCAAGGACCGGTACTGTTGGTCAGCACCGATATTGCGGTCTTGAACAACACTGAACTGTCAGACCTGTAGTTGCGGACATTCTGGATACACTGCGGCGGGCACGGCTTACCGGCGGATTCCTTGTAAGCGAGAGGTTGTCGGTTGGAACCCGCGGTTACATTTGCATCGGCAAGAGTGTATCTGCGTGCCTAAAGCTGGTCGCCGAGTCGAGCACGGCGGTGCGCAGCGCGGGCTCTCTCGTCTGCGACAGATGCACCATAGCGACCGATCATCTGTCGGGATCGCCACCCAGCCAGCATCATCAGATCCTGTTCTTGGCCGCCGTTAGCCAGCCAGTTGTGTGCGAAGAAATGCCGGAATTGATGCGGGTGGATGTGTTCGATTCCGGCCTCGTCGGCGCGGCGTTCGATCATCTGCTGGATCCCGGATGCTGTCATACGGCCGCGTAGGCCGAGCCATAGAGCCGGGTTCTCGTGGACTGTGAAGGGGTGGCTAGCTCGCGCACGGAGGTACCGTCGCAGCGAGGTACGGGTCTTGTCGCTGAACGGGAGTGTCCGCGGCCGACGCCCTTTGCCAAGAACCAGGACGGTGTTCTCTGTGAAGTCGACGGCATCCACATCGAGCGGCGCCAGTTCTCCGATACGGGGGCCGGCGTCAGCGAACAGTCGAATGATCGCACTGTCTCGCCGAGCCTCGAACCCGGAGCCTTCGCAGACGGCCAGAAGCTTGCGTAGGGCGTCGATCGGTGGAACCGGGATCGGCTTCTCGGGCACGGTGGGCCGATTCATTTTGAGGAAAGGGTCGACGTCGAGGATCTCTTCCCGCACCAAGAACTTGCACAGCTGCTGGAGGCTGCGGTACTGCCGGTCCGCGAACTCCGGGGTGATCGGTCGGCCCGTCCGCTGATTCGGACGGGTGAGCGTGTCCTCGATGTAGGCGCCGATGTGCTGGCGCGTCAGTGCCGCAGTTGTTGTGGGCAGATCGTTCTGGACCAGGAACCGTCGGAAGTACCCGATGTCGCGGCGGTAGGTGTCGATCGTCCCCTTGGACTTGTTCGTCTGGCGAAGATCGCTGACGAAGTCGTCCAGCAACTCGTCCAGATCGTCGAAATCCATCCCCATGTAGGAATTCTACCCGGCAAAGTCCCTATCTGTTTGAGCGTTGTACTGTGTGGGTAATCCCGGCTTGACCTGGAATATGTCCAGGTCAAGCCGGTGATGCGCCCCCGGCAGGAATCGAACCTGCGACCTAGGGATTAGAAGGCCCTTGCTCTATCCAACTGAGCTACGGAGGCAGTGGGGCAACCTCGGTCGACGTCGACCGTGCTGTCCAGCACGGAAAGTATAGCGACCGTCCAGCTGGCTAAGTTCTCAGTGTCAGCAACGTTTCGGCCACCTCGGTCGCGCGGAAGGACGTACTGACCGGGGCGGTCAGGTCCGAGATCAGATTATCCGGCCGAGCCCGAACGGGCCACGCCATATTGTTGGAACTACGCTCAGTCGTATGTCGTTGCCGCAGGACCAGCCCGTCGAAACCGATGTCTCGGACGTCGGCAGGTCGGGTGCGGCGGGGAATTTCGGAGTGCTCGCGGTGATCGCCGGTGCGGTCGCCGCTGTGGTCGCGGCACTGGTGGTCGGGTTGTCGGCGGCGCACGCGCTGAGCCTGCTCGGCATACCGGATCCGGGCCCGGTGACGACCTACGGTCTGCCCGCGATCAGGGCGCTCGCCGACCTGTCGGCCGCGCTGACGGTCGGTTCGCTGTTGTTCGCGGCCTTCCTGACACCTCCGCAGCCGGACGGGCTGCTCGACGCGGGCGGCTATCGGGCCGTGCGGCGCGCCTCCTGGTTCGCGCTGGCGTGGGCGAGTTGCGCGGCGCTGCTGGTCCCGTTGACCGTCTCGGATACGACAGGTCAGCCGGTCGGGCAGGTGTGGCGGCCCGAGCAGTTGTGGCGGGCGATCGACCAGATCGCGCTGGCCGAGGCGTGGCGCACGACGGTGGTGTTCGCGGTGATCGTCGCGGTGGGCTGCAAGCTCGTGCTGCGGTGGGGATGGACGCCGCTGCTGTTCGGCGGCGCGATCGTGACCATGATGCCGCTGGCGCTGACGGGGCATTCCTCCTCCGGCGGCGCGCACGACCTGGCCACCAACAGCCTGATCCTGCACCTGATCTCGGCCGCCGTGTGGGTGGGTGGGCTGTTCGCCGTCCTCGCTCACGCGATGCGCGGCGGCGCGCACACCGATATCGCGGCTCGTCGGTTCTCGCTGACGGCGACCGTCGCGTTCGTGGTCATCGGGGTCAGCGGTGTGATCAATTCCTGGGTCAGGGTCCCGCTGGACGAACTGTTCGCCACCACCTACGGCAGGCTGGTGCTCGCCAAAGCGGCAGCGCTGATCGTGCTGGGGATCCTCGGTTACTTCCAGCGTCGCGCGTCGCTGCCCGCGCTCGCCGCCGACCCGCGTGACCGTGCCGCGCTGATCCGTTTCGGTGGGGTGGAGGCGGTGATCTTCGCCGCGACCATGGGGTTGGCCGTCGGACTCGGACGCACACCGCCGCCACCGCCGACCAGTGTTCCCACACCCGCCGAGGTGGAACTCGGATACGACCTGGCGGGACCGCCGTCGGCGAGCCGACTGCTGTTCGACTGGCGTTTCGATCTGATCTTCGGGACCTTGGCCATCGTGCTCGCGGTGGTGTATCTGCTCGGGGTGCGGCGGCTGCGGTCGCGCGGTGACGCGTGGCCGGTCGGGCGCACGATCGCCTGGCTGTCGGCGTGCGCGGTCCTGCTGTTGGCGACCTCCTCGGGCGTCGGCCGGTACGCGCCCGCGGTATTCAGCGTGCACATGGGCCAGCACATGGCGCTGTCGATGCTCGCGCCGATCCTGTTCGCCCTCGGCGGCGCGGTGACCTTGGCGCTGCGAGCGCTGCCGCCCGCCGGACGCGGCGGGGTGCCCGGACCGCGCGAATGGATTCTCGCCGCGGTGCACAACCCGGTCTCGCGGTTCCTGACCCATCCGATCGTGGCATCGGTGATCTTCGTCGGCGGGTTCTACGCCCTCTACATGGGCGGTATCTACGACTCGTTCGCGGATTCGCACGCCGCGCACCTGCTGATGAACATCCATTTCCTGCTCAGCGGATACCTGTTCTATTGGGTGGTCGTCGGGATCGACCCGAAACCGCGTCAGGTGGAACCGCTGACCAAACTCGGGATGGTGTTCGGTTCGCTGCCCTTCCACGCCTTCTTCGGTATCGCGCTGATGAGTATGACGACGGTGATGGGCGGGTGGTTCTTCCGAAGTCTCGGACTGGACTGGAACGGCGATCTGCTCGGCGATCAGCGCACCGGCGGAAGTTTCGCGTGGGCGAGTGGCGAGGTTCCGCTGGTCGTGGTGATGCTCGCGCTGCTCATCCAGTGGTCTCGTGGCGACGCCAAGCTGGCCAAGCGCATCGACCGTGCCGCGGAGCGCGATCACGGCGCCGAACTCGCCGCCCACAACGCCATGTACGCGGAGCTGGCGAAACGGGATCGCGAGGTGCGCAAGTGAATTGCGGGCAATCGGCGATGGTGGACCTCGGGCATGCGTGAGGTGAGCGGAACCCGTCACACTCGTGCACGATGGACCTCGACGCGGGGTTGCTCGGGCGCCGGTTGATCGTGAGTGAGCACAATGTGGCAGTGAGTGGACCAGGCATCGGCGCCGGTTTCGGTGGCTCCGTGCCCGGTGGTGTGGTCGGGGCCGGTCCCGATGACGCGGGCGCGCCCCGACGGGTTTCCCGGTCGGACGCGCGCGAGGCACGTAAGAGGCTGGCGGGGCGGATACGCAAGACACCGGTGCTGCACACCTCGATCGCCGGTCCGAACGGCCCGGTGCCGGTCACGCTGAAACTCGAGTATCTCCAGCACGGCGGGACGTACAAGGTGCGGGGCAGTCTCAACGCGTTACTCGAGTCGCCAGCCCCGGCAGCCGAGGTCGTGATCGCCTCCGACGGCAACGCGGGTATCGCCACGGCGGTCGCGACCGCGCAACTGGGTAAGGCGTGCACGGTCGTCGTACCGGAATCGGCGCCACATACGAAGGTGGCGGCGATGTGGTCGCACGGCGCCGAAGTCGTGTGGCACGGCACCACCTACGGCGAGGCGCGTCGCCACGCGGCGGATCTGGCGACCGAACGCGGGGCGCTGCTGCTGCGCGTCGATGATCTGCCCGCAGTCGTCGCGGGCGCCGGGGTCGTCGGGCTGGAGCTCGAGGAACAGGTTCGCGGGCGGCCACCGGTGTTGATCTCGGTCGGTGGTGGCGGGCTGGTCGCGGGCGTCGCCTCGGTACTCGGTCGCAGGCAACAGGTGATCGGTGTCGAACCCGTCGGTTACCCGGCATTGCACACCGCGTTGGAGACCGATCCCGCCGTCGGGCCCTGCTCGCCGGATGCTCCGCACGCGCACCGCATCGGCGCGATCGCGCTGGGGATCGCGCGGCGCTACGACATCCGCTCGCTGCTCGTCGCCGATGACGCGGTCGTCGCGGCCAGGGAATACCTGTGGCGCGAATTCCGCATCGTCGTGGAGGCGACCGGTGCCACCGCGCTCGCCGCCGTGCACAGCGGCGTGTACGTGCCGCCGCCGGGTGAGCGGCCCGTGATCGTCCTGTGCAGCGCGAATACCGAACACGTCGTGCAGTGAACCGTCGCGATCACGCCTGATATCTCGGTGGCGTCCGGACCGCGAGCGGATGCCGATGTTCCACATTGCATAACAGGTCGATATCCCCTGGCGCGGGAGGTCGCTGGTTGATAGCTGATGCGTAGATTGGCACTCGGTGACACAACGTGAACCGCGTGGTCGTCGGGCCGGATCAGGTGCGGTCGAATCATGCGGTTCGGCTGTTCAGACCCATGATCCGAGGGAGAAGCGCTGATGTCCGAGCTGACCGACGACACCCTGCACGCGCTGGTCGGCAAACTTGATCTGGCACAGAAGGTGCGGTTGCTGACAGGTTCCGACATCTGGTCGACGCCCGAGGAGCCGGCCATCGGCCTGCGGTCGATGACCATGTCGGACGGTCCGTCCGGGGTACGCGGACCGGTGTGGGACGAACGCGATCCCTCCCTGAATCTGCCGTCCGCGACCGCGCTGGCCGCGACCTGGGATCTCGAGATGGCCCGCGCCTACGGTGCGACCTCGGCGGCCGAGGCGCGGCGCAAAGGTGTCGACATCGTCCTCGGGCCGACGATCAATCTGCAGCGCAGTCCGCTGGGCGGCAGACATTTCGAGGCGTTCTCGGAGGATCCGCTGCTGACCGGTCAGCTGGCCGCCGCGTACGTGCGCGCGGTACAGGAGCACGGGATCGCTGCGACCCCGAAACATTACGTGGCCAACGATTTCGAGACCGACCGCTACACCGCCGACGTCGAGGTCGGCGACCGCGCGCTGCGCGAGCTGTATCTCGCGCCGTTCGAAGCCGCGGTGCGTGCGGGCGCGTGGTTGGTGATGTCGGCCTACAACGCCGTGCGCGGCGTGACGATGACCGAGAACCGCCTGCTCACGGCGCCGCTGCGCACCGAATGGAAATTCGACGGCGTGGTGGTGTCGGATTGGACCGCCGTGCGCAGCACCGAGGCCTCGGCGAACGCGGACCAGGATCTGGTGATGCCGGGACCGGAAGGACCGTGGGGGGATGAACTCGTCGCGGCGGTGCGCGCGGGAACGGTTCCGGAGGCGGCCGTCGACGCGAAGGTGGCGCGACTGCTCCGGTTGGCGGCTCGGGTCGGCGCGCTGAACCTGACCGATCGTGATGATCCGATCGCGGTGAACGGCGTGGGTCGCAGCCGTGTGTCCCACACGCCCGACACGGGCCTGCGGGTGGCGCGCGAGGTGGCCGCGGCGGGGATGGTTCTGGTCCGCAACGAGGGTGAATTACCGTGGCCCAGTGCCGGTCCCGGGACGATCGCGGTGATCGGCGAGGCGGGTTCGTGGCCGCGCACGCAGGGCGGCGGGAGTGCGACGGTGGTACCGGACGAGGTGATCGGCCCCGTCCAGGGACTGCGCACGGCACTGCCGGACGCGACGATCATCGCCCACCCGGGGGTCCCGGTGCAGACCGGAATCCACCCCTTGCCACTGACGGCCATGACCGATCCGTCCACCGGGGAGCCCGGCCTGCGCGCCCGATTCCTCGACCGCGACGGGGCCGAATTGCTGAGCGAGCATCGTGGCGCCGGTCAGCTGGTCTACCTCGGAACGGTCCCGAAAGGCGCTGTGACGCTGGAACTCACCACCGAATACCTCGCGGGACCCGACGATCCGGAAACCGTGCTGCTCGGCGTCGCCGGTATCGGTGCGACCCGGATGGAGATCGACGGTGCGCCGGTCCTCGACACCGTGCTCACCGGCAGCGGCGAGGCTCTCGGTGCCGCGTTGTTCACGCCGGGGGTCGCGACGGTTCCGGTGAGCACCGACGTCGCTCACGCGGTGCGTGTCCGGCAACGACTCGCCACCGATGACGCGATGCCCGGCCTGGTCGCGATCACGCTCGGAACAGACAGCGGCACAGCGAACCCCGCGAAGTCGATCGCCGAGGCGGTGGCGCTGGCGCGTGCGTCCGATGTCGCGGTGGTGGTGGTCGGCACCGGTTCGCAGACCGAGAGCGAGGGTTTCGACCGCACCACCCTCGCGCTGCCCGGCGCACAGGACGACCTGGTGCGGGCGGTGGCCGCCGCGAATCCGCGCACGGTGGTCGTCGTCAATTCCGGTGGTCCGGTCCTGCTCCCGTGGCGCGACGACGTGGCCGCGGTGCTGCTCGCCTGGTTCGGTGGACAGCAACTGGGGCACGCGCTCGCCGATGTCCTGCTCGGTCACCGGGAGCCGGGCGGTCGATTGCCGACGACCTGGCCCGCGGCCGAATCGGATGTCCCGGTGCTGTCGACGACACCGGTGCGCGGGGTCCTGCGCTATGACGAAGGCATTCACATCGGCTATCGAGCCTGGTTGAAGGCAGGTGTGCGGCCTGCCTACCCGTTCGGACACGGCCTCGGCTACACGACCTGGGCGCTGACCGATCTCGTCGTCGCCGACCCGACCGTGAACGGTTCCGTCGACATAGAGGTCACCGTGCACAACACCGGCGCCAGGGCCGGTAAGCAGGTCGTTCAGGTCTATCTGTCGCGCGGCGAGTCGACCGTCGACCGCCCGGTGCGCTGGCTGGCGGGCTTCACCCCGGTCGAGGTCGAGGCCGGACGATCCGTCCGGATCCGTATCCCGCTGTCGCCGAGGACTTTCGCCCATTGGGACGAGAACTGGCATATCGAGCCCGGTGTCTTCACCGTGCACGTCGGGACCAGTTCGACGGAGCTGCCACTGTCCGCCGACACCGCCGCGCTCGCCGCGGTATGAGGCGAAGCGCGGGTTGTCCACAATCCGGAAAGTTGTCCACATTCCCGCGATCGCGCCGCCACGAGGGTCGGCGGTCGACCACGCTGAAGGTGCCCCCGTGACACGGGGGAGGACAACCGGGGGTCTCCCGGTCCGGATGCGAAGGGGCGTAATCATGTACGAAGCGATGGCTACCGTGATCGGCACCGTGGTCACTCACCCGTCCAAACGTGATCTGAACACGGGAGAGCAGGTGCTGACCTTCCGGATGGCGAGTAACTCCCGCCGTTTCGATCAGGCCACCGGCACCTGGGTGGACAACGGAACCCTGTTCCTCACCGTGAGCTGCTGGCGACGGCTGGTGGCCGGGGTGGAGGAGTCCATCAGGCGCGGCGATCCGGTCGTCGTCTACGGACAGTTGCGCTCACACGAATATCGCACACGCGACGGTGTCGAACGCCGCGATCTGGAGATGCGGGCCAGTGCCGTCGGCCCCGATCTGGGACGGTGCACGGCCAGGATCGCTCGTCGATCCGACAGCGGGACCGGGTCCGACCCCCAGGGCGTGATACGGAATACTTGTCACGGATCGAGCGCTGAACCGGATGCACGCGTCGGCCATGGACTGGGGGAGACCGCAGCGACCGTGCCTTCCGCATCTACCCAGAGCGCCGCACCGGAGCCGGTCGACGCCTGACCTCGCATGACACCACCATGTGAGCAGGGCCGATCCGATCCGGAGGCACTCCGGCGCCCGGCCCGAAGCGACCACGGCGCGGTGGGTGGCGCTGCTTGATTCCACCGTTCCCCAGACCGATAGGCTTGTGTATATGGCTGAGTTCATTTACCAGATGAAGAAGGTTCGCAAGGCGCACGGCGACAAAGTCGTACTCGACGATGTGACCTTGAACTTCCTTCCCGGCGCCAAGATCGGTGTCGTCGGCCCGAACGGCGCCGGTAAATCCAGCGTGCTGAAGATCATGGCCGGACTGGATCAGCCGAACAACGGTGAGGCGTTCCTGGCGCCGGGCGCCAGCGTCGGCATCCTCCAGCAGGAGCCGCCGCTGAACGAGGAGAAGACGGTTCGCGGCAATGTCGAGGAGGGCCTCGGCGAGATCAAGGTGAAGCTGGACCGCTTCAACGAGATCGCCGAATTGATGGCCACCGACTACTCCGACGAGCTCATGGACGAGATGGGCAAGCTTCAGGAGGATCTCGACCACGCCGACGCGTGGGATATCGATTCCCAGCTGGAGCAGGCGATGGACGCGCTGCGTTGTCCGCCGCCGGACGAGCCGGTCACCAAGCTTTCCGGTGGTGAGCGTCGTCGCGTCGCGCTGTGCAAGCTGCTGCTGAGCAAGCCGGATCTGCTGCTGCTCGACGAGCCGACCAACCACCTCGACGCCGAGTCGGTGAACTGGCTCGAGCAGCACTTGGCCCAGTACCAGGGCGCCGTGCTCGCGGTCACCCACGACCGGTACTTCCTCGACAATGTGGCCGAGTGGATTCTCGAACTCGACCGGGGCCGGGCGTTCCCGTACGAGGGCAACTACTCCACCTACCTGGAGAAGAAGGCGCAGCGCCTCGAGGTGCAGGGCAAGAAGGACCAGAAGCTGCAGAAGCGGCTCAGGGAAGAACTCGCCTGGGTGCGCTCGGGCGCCAAGGCGCGCCAGGCCAAGAACAAGGCACGTCTCGGCAGGTACGAGGAGATGGCGGCCGAGGCCGAGAAGCACAGGAAGTTGGATTTCGAGGAGATCCAGATTCCCGCGGGACCGCGCCTGGGCACCGTCGTCGTCGACGTGTCGCATCTGGACAAGGGTTTCGGCGATCGTCAGTTGATCAAGGATCTGTCGTTCACCCTGCCCCGCAACGGCATCGTCGGTGTCATCGGTCCCAACGGTGTCGGTAAGACGACGTTGTTCAAGACGATCGTCGGACTCGAATCGCCCGACAGCGGCGAGGTGAAGGTCGGCGAGACGGTCAAGCTGAGCTATGTCGACCAGAATCGCGCGGGTATCGACCCCAAGAAGAACGTCTGGCAGGTGGTCTCCGAGGGGCTCGACTTCATCCAGGTCGGCAATCAGGAGATGCCGTCGCGCGCCTACGTGAGCGCGTTCGGCTTCAAGGGCCCGGATCAGCAGAAGCCGGCCGGGGTGCTCTCCGGTGGTGAGCGCAACCGCCTGAACCTGGCGCTGACCCTCAAGCAGGGCGGCAACCTGATCCTGCTCGACGAGCCCACCAACGACCTCGACGTGGAAACCCTCGGTTCGCTCGAGAACGCGCTGGAGCAGTTCCCCGGCTGCGCCGTCGTGATCTCGCACGATCGCTGGTTCCTCGACCGCACCTGCACCCACATCCTCTCGTGGGAGGGCGATTCGGACAACGACGCCAAGTGGTTCTGGTTCGAGGGCAACTTCGAGGCATACGAGGCGAACAAGGTCGAGCGGCTCGGTGCGGAAGCGGCTCGCCCGCATCGGGTTACACACCGCAAACTGACCCGCGACTGAGATCGGGATCCGACGGGGCGAGTGCTGTTCGCATCGCCCCGTCGATCGGCCATTTTTCGAAGGATTTGCGGCGAAGCGCCGTCGATCGGCTCCGCTGCCGAAGGAAATACGGACGCCAGGCCATCCCCGCCGAATCTCGATAGGGTGGGTTACGTGCATGCGCCGGTGCTGTCCGAGATCTGGGTAGTTCCCATGCCCGACGCGCCGATATGACGGTCGCCGGGTCCTATCGAGTGCTGAGCCGAGTGGACGACCTCGGCAATCGCGCGGCGAATATCGCAACCGTGGTGAACACCCCGGGATTCAAAGGGATTTCACCCGCTTGTCTCCGATGCGCAGCTACTCTCGGACCGGCGTCGCTTTGTTACGGAACCGAATCCGAGGAGTTGGCGAAAAAATGACGGTCTCGTCCGAATTGTCCAGTGCGGCGTGGTCCGCGGGTCTGCCGCAGTCACTGCGCGGAGATCTCGCGGCCCTCGAGGAGGCGTATTTCCGCCACGTCGACGCGGGCGATGTGGACTGTGCGATCACCGGGATCACCCAGATCTTCCGACGGCACCTCGAGTTGGCGATCACCCGCCCCCCGGGTCGGGTACTGGTCCGGGTGTATCACCCGGACGACGGATCGGGCCTCGGCGCCGCCATCCAGTTGGTCACCGAGGATATGGCGCTACTCGTCGAGTCGATCACCTCGTCCCTGAGCCGCATGGGCGTCAGCGTCAGCGAAGTCATCCATCCGATCTTCGAGGTCGAGCGCGACGCCGAGGCCCGGCTGCTGCACGCGGCGCCGCACGAGGTGGACGGCAACGGCGAGCCCGGGGTGCGCGAGTCCTGGATGCACCTGCAACTGCACGCGTCGACCACCAGGGAGACGTTGGACCGCATCGAGCAGGCGCTGCCGATGGTCGTCACCGACGTGCGCCAGGTCAACAGCGACACCGATGCCATGAAGCAGGTGCAGAGCACCCTCGCCGACACTCTGACCGAGGCCGCCGCGGCGGATCGCGCGCCGTTTCCCGCCGACGATCTGATCGATACCGCGAATCTGTTGCGCTGGCTGGCCAGCGGTAATTTCACCGTGCTCGGTTACGCCCGTCACCGGTTGGGCGAGAACCACGAGCAGATGATCTCGAATGCCCTGCCGGGCACCTGCCTCGGTGTGCTGCGGCCCGATGTCGGCACCGATTTCCGCGTGCCGATCAACGGCGGCGATCGGCCGCTGCTGATGCTCACCCAGGGTTTGGTGCCCGCCACCGTGCACCGCTCGGTGTACCCCTATTTCATCGGCGTGGCGGATTTCGACGAATCGGGCGAGGTCGTCGGCGACCATCTCTTCATCGGGGTCTTCACCGTCACCGCGGTCCACGAGAACGTCCTCGACATCCCGGTGATCGAGCGCCGGGTGCGTTCGGTGATCGAGGAGAGCGGCTTCGACCTGGACTCGTTCTCCGGGCAGGCCATGCTGGAGGTCATCCAGTCGTTCCCGCGCACGGAGCTGTTCTCCTCCGATACCGAGACCATGCGCCACACCGCCACCGCGGTGCTCAACGTCGGCCTGCGCAGGCAGGTGAAGCTGTTCATGCGCGCCGACAGTTACGGCCGCTTCGTGGCCTGTCTGGTGTACCTGCCGCGTGATCGCTACACCACCCACGTCCGGTTGGAGATGCAGGACATCCTCGTCCGCGAACTGGGCGGCGATTCGATCGACTATTCCGCGCGGGTGAGCGAAAGCGAACTCGCCAGCGTCTATTTCACCGTTCGGCTGCCCGATGCCGAAGGCGCGCCGCGTGCGGAGCAGACGGCCGCGGCGGACACCTCCGAGCCGAACCGGCTGCGGATCCAGCGGCTGCTGGCCGAGGCGAGCAACACCTGGGACGATCACCTCAACGACCAGTTGAATACCGCGCCGGTACTCGCTCCCGCCGTCGTCAAGCGGTACGCGGACGCCTTCCCCGAGGGCTACAAACAGGATTTCGCCCCGGCGCGCGCGCTCGGCGACATCATGCGGCTCGAACGGCTGACCGAGGGGTCGATCGTCCAGAACCTGTACCGCAGACCGAATTCGGATCCGGGCTCGTGGCGGTTCAGCCTCTACATCGGGGGTACCGGGATCTCCTTGAGCCAGGTACTTCCGGTATTGCAGAGCCTCGGCGTCGAGGTCGTCGACGAGCGCCCGTACCGAATCGAACTCGAGACCTCCCCCGGCGGCCAGATTCTCGAGCGCTGGATCTACGACTTCGGTCTGCTGGCGCGGCCCGAACTGCTGCGCAGCTCCCTCGACCGTGATCTGGACGCCGAACTGCTGGAATCCTCGGCCCGCGCCGATGTGCTCGAAGCGGAGGTGCGCGGGCTGCGCGAGCGGTTCACCGACGCCTTCGAAGCGGTCTGGCACGGTCGCGCCGAGGCGGACGGGCTGAACGAACTCGTGCTGCGGGCGCGGCTGCCGTGGCGGTCGGTCGCCATCCTGCGCACCTACGCGAAATACCTTCAGCAAGCCGACTTCCCGTACAGCCAGACCAATATCGCGCGGGTACTTCTCACCTACCCGGACGCGGCTCGGTTGTTCGTCGATCTGTTCGCGGCGCGGTTCGATCCCGACTCCGTGGCGGCCGAACACGCCGCGGAGCTGGAGGTCCGGCTGCGTGAACGCATCGACGAGGTGGTCAGCCTCGATGCCGACCGCATCCTGCGTGCCATCCTCAGCCTGATCAAGGCCACGCTGCGCACCAACTACTACGTGACCGACACCGAGGGGATGTCGCGCGACTTCATCTCGGTGAAGGTCGAACCGCGCGAGATCGCCGAACTGCCCAAACCGCGGCCCCGGTACGAGATCTTCGTCTATTCGCCGCGCGTGGAGGGCGTGCACCTGCGATTCGGTTCGGTGGCGCGCGGCGGATTGCGCTGGTCGGATCGGCTGGAGGATTTCCGTACCGAAATCCTCGGCCTGGTCAAGGCGCAGGCGGTCAAGAACGCCGTGATCGTGCCGGTCGGCGCCAAGGGCGGCTTCGTGGTGAAACAGCCGCCGCAGGCGACCGGTGACCCCGTGGCCGACCGCCAGGCGCTCGGCGCCGAGGGGGTGGCGTGCTATCGCACCTTCATCTCGGGACTGCTCGATATCACCGACAATGTCGATCGGGTGACCGGCGCCGTGCTGCCGCCCCCGCGGGTGGTCCGCCGCGACGGCGACGACACCTACCTGGTCGTCGCCGCGGACAAGGGCACCGCGACGTTCTCCGACACGGCCAACGACATCGCGCAGCGCTACGGGTTCTGGCTCGGTGACGCGTTCGCCTCCGGTGGTTCGGCGGGTTACGACCACAAGGCGATGGGCATCACCGCCAAGGGCGCGTGGGAGAGCGTGAAACGGCATTTCGCCGAGATGGATCTCGACACCCGGACTCAGGACTTCACGGTCGTCGGCATCGGCGATATGAGCGGTGACGTCTTCGGCAACGGCATGCTGCTGTCCGAGCACATCCGCTTGGTCGCCGCATTCGACCACCGGCACATATTCCTCGACCCGGACCCGGACCCCGCGAGGTCGTACGCGGAGCGGGCGCGCATGTTCGCACTGCCGCGGTCGTCGTGGGCCGACTACGACACCTCGGCGATCTCCGAGGGCGGCGGGGTGTGGGATCGCACGGTCAAATCCGTGCCTATCAGTCCGCAGGCCCGTATCGCGCTCGGCCTCGCCGACGACGTCACCTCGCTCTCGCCACCGGAACTCGTGCGCGCCATCCTGCTCGCGCCGGTCGGCTTGCTCTGGAACGGTGGCATCGGCACCTACATCAAGGCGTCGTCGGAATCGAACGGCGATGTCGGCGACAAGTCCAACGACCCGGTCCGCGTCAACGGAAACCAGCTGCGGGTCAAGGTCATCGGCGAGGGCGGCAATCTCGGCGCGACCGCGCTCGGGCGCATCGAGTTCTGCCGCGCGGGCGGCAAGATGAATACCGACGCCCTCGACAATTCGGCCGGTGTCGACTGCTCCGACCACGAGGTCAATATCAAGGTGCTGCTCGACGGTGTGGTCAGCGCGGGCCTGCTGCCCGAACCCGAGCGCAACCCGCTGCTCGCCTCGATGACCGACGAGGTCGCACGTATGGTGCTGCGGGACAACGTATCCCAGAACTTCCTGATGGGAATCTCGCGGTTCGAGGCGCCGGGGATGCTCAATGTCCACCAGCGGCTCATCGAGGACCTGGAGGAACGCCGCGGACTCGACCGCGAATTGGAGGCGTTGCCATCCACGGTGGAGTTGAAGCGCAGGCGCGAGGAGGGGGCCGGACTCGCGTCGCCCGAACTGTCGAATCTCATGGCCCATGTGAAGCTTTCGCTCAAGGTCGACCTGCTCGACTCGGATCTGCCCGACAACAACTATTTCTCGGGCAGGCTGGCGGACTACTTCCCGTCCGCGCTGCGGGAGCGATTCGGCGCGGCCATCAAGAAGCATCGGCTGCGCCGCGAGATCGTCACCACGATGATCGCCAACGAGATGGTCGACTACGGCGGCATCACCTACGCGCACCGGCTGAACGAGGAGACCGGTGCGACCGCGACGGACGCGGTGCGCGCTTTCGCCGCCGCCATCGAGATCTTCGATCTGCACGCCATGTGGTCACGCATTCGTGCGGCCGATACCTCGACCTCGGTCCGCGACGCGCTCGAGTTGGAAACCAAACGAACACTCGACCGGGCGTCGCGGTGGCTGCTGAGCAACCGTCCGCAGCCGATTCCGGTCGGCTCGGAGATCAATCGCTACAGCGGTGGTGTGCGTGAACTCACGCCGAAGGTGCCGGGCTGGCTGCGCGGACATCATGTCGCGACGCTCACCGGCCAGTCCGCCGAATTGATCGCCCAGGGTGCGCCGACGGATCTCGCCACCGAGGTCTTCGGGCTGTTGAACCTCTTCCCGTTGCTCGACGTGCTCGATATCGCCGATATCACCGATCGTGACCGGGACGAGGTCGGCTCGCTGTACTACGCCCTCAACGACCACCTCAAGATCGATTGGCTGCTGGAGGCGGTCAGTCATCTCGAGCGCGGCGATCGCTGGCACTCGCTGGCCAGGCTGGCGCTGCGCGACGATATGTACGGCTCGCTGCGTTCCCTGACCCTCGATGTGTTGTCGGCGGGCGATCCGGAGGAGACGGCCGACGAGAAGATCGCCTACTGGGAGTCGAAGAACCAGTCCAGGTTGGGTCGCGCGCGGGCGGCGCTGTCGGAATTGTTCGAATCCGGAACGCACGATCTCGCGACGCTGTCCGTCGCGGCGCGACAGGTGCGCAGCATGGTCAGCGGCGTGGGCGCGCAGTCGGAACGCTGACCTCGTCGATCGGGTGCGCCGCAGCGGCGCACCCGATCGAATACGGCGAATGATGTTAGGCTTCAACAAGAATTGCGGGTAGCGCGATGTCGCGCGGATGGCGCACTCGACGTGTCCTTCGCCCCCGCGACGATCACCGGTGGCGAAGATTGCGATACTGGGTGCCGCGAATCGGTCGAGACCCGGGCGAACGCCAGGTCACCGCGACCGGAAATGATCGAATTCGGTGCCGAAGGATCTCGCCGTGATACCTGTTCTGCAACGTCGCAGAAGGGTGTGGCGCGAGATCGGCGCCCGATCGGAGGTACCACGTGACGAGTTCGGTGAACGGTAAAGGAAAGGCCAACGGTAGCGCCCTGCTGCTACCCAAGCGCTTTCACGCCAGGGTGGAAGTCAGGTGGTCGGATATGGACGTATTCCAGCACGTCAACCACGCGCGCATGGTGACCCTGCTGGAAGAGGCCAGGATCCCGTGGCTGTTCGAGGACGGACGTCCCACCGAATCGCTGCGCGCGGGCTGTGTGCTGGCCGATCTGCGGGTGCGTTACCGGGGTCAGTTGCGGCACGAGGACACCCCGCTCGATATCGCCATGTGGATCGAGCAATTGCGTGCCGTCGATTTCACGGTCGGCTACGAGGTGCGCGCCAACGGCGCCGCCCCCGATTCCGCGCCCGCGGTGGTCGCCTCGACCCAGATCGCGGCGTTCGATATCGAGACCCAGCGGCTGCGCAGGCTCACCGACGGTGAGCGGGACTATCTGTCCGAGTGGATGGACAGGTGAGCTGAGCTCAGGGTTTCGTGACGACAGTGTTGTTGTGAGGGCGGCGACGCCCGTGCGGGCGGAGTTGCCGTGAGGGCCGAGCAGCGGGTGCTGCATGTCAGTGATCCGGCCGAGCGTGAGAATCTGGCCACCTTCCTGAGCCGGGCGATCCGGCTCGACGTCGCGGCGGTGGTGCGGTTGCGCAGGCGCGGCGACACCTCTGTCTCGGCGTGGGTGGCAACCGGTTTCGAGGCGTTGGCAGTACGGACGGTGTCGGCCGAACTGGGGGTGGACGATGTCACCGTCGGCGCCGATCTGGTGCTGGCCGGACTCGGCTCCGGAAGTCCGATCGACCTCGGCTATTCGATGGATTCGGCCTGGCGCGGAGCGCTGCCGCCGAGCGACGGATTCGCCCATATCGACGATGTGCCCGCGCGCACGCTGGTCGAATTGGCGGAACGTGGTGCCCAGCTCGCCAAGGAACACGGCAGCTCGCACGGCCCGCCCGCCTCGCTGCTGGACCAGACCGTGCTCACGGTATCGGCGGACCCGGTATCGGTCGAAGTGCCGATGCGTGTCGTCTTCGCCCTGACCGCAATGGATTTCATCCCGCATTCGGGAGACAGAACCGAGGCTCGACGTATCCCGCCCAGCGAGATCGTCCGCGTCCGGGCCACCAACACGTGGTTGCGGATCGACGCGCGCTACGGCTCGGTCGCCCGTCGTCGCGGCGGAGCGATCCCGCTGACCCCGAGCTGATCGGGGAGTTGTCGGTGGTTCGCCGGAGTCGCGGCTGAGCCGCCGACTCAAGCGACTCCGAACAGTCGTAGCGCCGCCGTACACCCCGCCGCCGCCACGATCACCACCAGCAGCGGTGCTCTCCGCCACGCGAGAACCCCGCCGACGACGACCCCTGCGGGTAGCGCCACTCCCGGTTGCGCGGTGCCGAAGGGCAGTGTGGTGACCACGACCAACGCCGCGAGCAGGACCACCGCCCCGATCTCCAGCAGTCGCTCGGCACGTTCGGGAAACCGGATGCGACTGCGTAACGCGGGCCCGGCCCAGCGGAAAGCGAAGGTGCCGACGGCGAGCGCGACTATCCCCGCGGTCGGCATCATGCGGTATCACCGCGTCGGGCGGAACATTCCGGACGTGCCGAGGAGTCGGAGCCGGCCGACTCGGTATCACGATCGAACGGTGCGCGCCGCTCTCCGCGCCGCGTGGAATATTCGACAAGTGCCGAGGAATCGGTAGCCACTTCGGCGCGGCCGACGTAGGGCGCACGCGGCTCGGCGTGCGCAACGGAACGCCCGACGGGCGCGGAGGGTTCGCAGACCGACGTGCGACCGCCGTCGACCGCCTCGCCTCGCTCACCGCGACGCAGCGTGAACGCCGCCACGACCACACCGGAGAGTGCGAACAGCACCGGTAACCCGGGCGGCAGGAATGTTGAGGTCGCGAGCGCCGCCACCACTCCCGCGCAGACCGCGCCGAAGGTGTCCCGGTCGCGCAGCGCGGGGATCACCAGGGCGAGCAGTACCGCGGGGAAGACCGCGTCCAGCCCGAAGGCCGAGGTATCGGGGACGATACTGCCGATCAGCGCGCCCAGGGCCGCGCCACCGGGCCAGGCGAGCAGGACTCCCACCCCGCAGAGCCAGTACGCGGCGCGTTTGCGTTCGATATCGGATTGGGCCAGCGCCATGGCGACGGATTCGTCGTTCATCACATGGACCCCGAGCAGGCGACGCCAGCCGCGGCCGGTCACCTCCGGCAGCGACAGCCCGTAGGGCAGATGTCTCGCGTTGACGACCAGTCCCGCCAGCACGGCCGCGATCGGGCTACCGCCCGCGGCGATGATCCCGATGAACAGGAATTCCGCACCACCCGCGAGGACGACGACGCCGAGCACGACGGGCAGCCAGACGGGGAATCCCGCGCCGACGGCCGTCGCACCGTAGGAGACGCCGATCATCGCGACGGCCACGAGCACCGCCGCGATTCCCGAGACCGTGTCCCGACCGAGTGTTCGCCATATCGAACGCATGTAGCTTATGGTGAACGCACACGGACGATTCGTCAATGTGGTTTCCTGGACCGGATTCCGAACACGACGGGAGTGGGGAATGACGCGGGACGGCTCGACGGCGACGCCGCAGGCAGCGATCGCGGCTTCGCTGCGCCGGGAACGAACCAGGGCGGGGCTGTCGCTCACCGAGGTCGCCAACCGTGCGGGTATCGCGAAATCCACACTGTCCCAATTGGAATCGGGGAGCGGTAACCCGAGCCTGGAGACGCTGTGGGCGCTGTGCGTCGCGCTCGACATGCCGTTCTCCCGGCTGCTGGACCCGCCGCGGCCCGCCGTATCGGTCATTCGCGCGGGGGAGGGGCCGGTGGTCGCGGCCGAGCGATCCGACTATCGCGCCACACTGCTCGCGGCCGGTCCGCCGAACACCCGCCGCGACATGTTCCGCATCACCGCCGAGCCCGGCCACGCCCGCGACTCGGACCCGCACACCCCCGGCGTCGTCGAACACATCCTGCTCGCCACGGGCCGTGCGCTGGCGGGCCCGTCCGACGCCCCGGTGGAACTGCGGCCCGGCGACTACATCTCCTACCCGGGCGACGCCCCGCACGTCTTCGAGGCGCTGGAAGCGGGCACCTGGGCGACGTTGGTCATCGAATACACGTGAGCCTCAGGCCGCGCCCTCGCCGAGGTACTGCAACCACACGGGGTCGAGGTCGGTGGTGGTCGACAGCAGCCGCCAGTGCGGGCCTTTCGGGGAGACGAGCGGCGATCGCAGCGTCCATCCCAGCTCACTGAGCATTTTGTCGGCTTTGCGATGGTTGCAGGGAGCGCAACTGGCGACGCAGTTCTCCCAGGAATGCTCGCCGCCGCGGCTACGCGGGATGACGTGGTCGATGGTCTCGGCCTTCGCGCCGCAATAGCCACAGCGGTAGCGATCGCGGTGCATCAAGGCGGCCCGCGTCATCGGCACGCGGGCGCGGTAGGGGACGTGGACGTAGTTGCGCAGGCGGATCACCGAGGGGACGGGGACGGCCGCCTCTGCCGAATGCACGACCGGATTTTCCTCGTTGTGGTGCACGGCGTCGGCCTTGTCACAGATGAGCAGGACGACGGCGCGGCGTGCGGACAGGGCGGTGAGCGGCTCGTAGGTGGCGTTGAGAAGCAGCACCCGGCGCTTCAACCAGTGAATGGTCTGGGCGTTGATGGTCTCGGAAGAGACCGAAGTCAGATGTGGACCGTGATGGACGGTCTCACCGGGGCGATGGGAGCCCGGATGATGGTCGGACAGGATATGCAGCGGAGTAGCCCCCGACCCACGATTGTGGACGTCGGCGGGCTGGAGTTGTCGGTGCGCCCTGGCCTCGTGTGATCGGCCGTGCCGCTGCTTCATGGGGACCCCGATTTCGTCATCGACAAGATCATGTGATATTCCGCTGAACCTGCAATCAGTTGACCATGGAAAGAGGCCGATTGCACGGTGATTTCGCACAATGTTCGGTTAACGGCCGCTGAAGTGCCCTCGGGCAGCCGTGTGAGGCGGCCCGCGTGGCCCCGACCAGCCGTGCGGGCACAATGGACGGCGGTGCATCCGGCTATCGAGAGGACCAGATGAGCACGGGCGAGCAGACGGCGACGTCATTCTACGACGCGGTCGGCGGTGCGGATACCTTCCAGCGCGTCGTCGCGGCCTTCTACCGCGAGGTGGCCGCCGACGAGGTGCTGCGTCCGCTGTATCCGGAGGAGGATCTCGGCCCGGCCGAACGGCGGCTGCGCATGTTCCTCGAACAGTATTGGGGCGGCCCTCGCACCTACTCCGACGAACGCGGTCATCCCCGGCTGCGTATGCGGCACAATCCGTTCAAGGTCGGTCCGATCGAACGTGACGCCTGGCTGCGGTGTATGCGCATCGGTATCGCCGAGATCGAGCCCGATGTGCTCGACGACGAACACCGCAAGGCGATGCTCGATTACATGGAGATGGCCGCGAATTCTCTGATGAACTCGCCCTTCTGAGACGGCGCGCGCAAGAGTGGCGCACGCGACATCCGCTGCCGAAAGTGACGTGGGTCGCGTCGGGTCGGTGGCGGTGAATTCGCTGGTCCACCAGTACGGATTCGACCGTTCGGTTCGATTGCTGGGCTGTAGCAGGCTTTTCGAAAGGGCGACGCACACGCTGACGGTTTGCCGGGATGCTGTGAACATGGCGTTGCCTGACGGAATTCACCGAAATTCTTTGGCACTATTACGGATGTGACACAGACACCAGCCGTGCCGGCGCCGGTGGATCGCACCGAACCGGCCGACGGAGACGCGCAACCGTGGTGGCGCTCGGCCGTGTTCTATCAGGTCTACCCGCGATCCTTCGCCGATTCCGACGGCGACGGCGTCGGTGATCTCGGCGGCATCCGCGAAAAGCTCGGCTACCTGGAACTACTCGGCGTCGACGCGCTGTGGATCTGCCCGGTCATGCGCTCGCCGATGGCCGACGGGGGCTACGACGTCGCCGATCCGCGCGATATCGATCCGCTGTTCGGCGGGATGGCGGCGATGGACGCCCTGATCGCCGAGGCGCACGAGCGACGTATCAAGATCACCATGGACCTGGTGCCCAACCACACCAGTGATCAGCACCCGTGGTTCGTCGCGGCGCGCACGGCCGCACCGGGCAGCGGAGAACGCGCCCGCTACATCTTCCGCGACGGTCGCGGGCCCGACGGCTCGGAGCCGCCGAACAACTGGCCCAGTATCTTCGGCGGACCGGCCTGGACCAGGGTCACCGAACCCGACGGCAGGCCCGGCCAGTGGTACCTGCACATCTTCGCGCCCGAACAGCCCGATCTGAACTGGGAGAACCCCGAGGTCGTCGCCGACTTCGAGCAGACACTGCGGTTCTGGCTGGACCGCGGGATCGACGGATTCCGCATCGATGTGGCGCACGGTATGGCCAAACCGCCCGGACTGCCCGACATGGCGAACGTCTCGACCAAGATGCTGGTGCACGACGACGACGATCCGCGTTTCAACAACCCGGGTGTGCACGAGATCCACCGCCGTTTCCGTAAGGTGCTCGACGAATATCCGCACGCGGTCTCCATCGGCGAGGTGTGGGTCGACGACAACGTCCGCTTCGGCGAGTACGTGCGCCCCGACGAGCTACATCTGGCCTTCAACTTCCGCCTCGCCGAAACCGCGTTCAACGCCGAATCGGTGCGCGCGGCCATCGACCACTCGCTCGCCGCGGTGGCCCCGGTGGGCGCGACGCCGACCTGGACGCTGTCCAATCACGACATCGAACGCGAGGTCACCCGGTACGGCGGCGGTGTCGACGGGGTCGAGCGGGCCAAGGCGATGATGATGGTCGAACTCGCTCTGCCCGGCTCGGTCTTCCTCTACAACGGGTCGGAACTGGGTCTGCCGAATGTGGACGACCTGCCCGAGGACGTTCTTCAGGATCCGGTCTGGGAGCGCTCGGGGCATACCGATCGCGGGCGTGACGGCTGCCGGGTGCCGCTGCCGTGGGAGGGCGACACCCCGCCGTTCGGTTTCACCGCCGCGGCGCAGTCCTGGCTGCCCGAACCCGCGGAGTGGGCACGGCTGACCGTGGAGGCCCAACTCGAGGAACTCGGGTCGACGGTGTCGCTGTACCGGATGGCGATCGAGATGCGCGGGACGCGCCCTGAGTTCGCCGGCGAGCGCATCGAGTGGTACGGCAGCCCGAAGGGTTGTCTCGCCTTCCGGCGGCCCGGGGGGCTGGTCTGCGTGCTCAACGCCACCACCGCCCCTATCCCGCTGCCGCCGGGTGAATTGCTGCTGGCCAGCGCGACGCTGAAGAACGGTCAGCTGCCTCCGGATGCCGCCGCGTGGCTGGTCTGAGCGGACACGATCGCGTCGCGGTACGACCAGTGGATGATCTACTACAGGCGATCGGATACCGTTGATCCGTGAGCATTCTCGAGACAGTGCTGATCTTCGGCGCGATCCCGCTGGTGATCTATGGCGCGATCGCCGGATTGTCGTATCTCGGCAAGCCACTCGCTGGTGACAAACCGGCCCATTTCGACCTCGGTCAGAAGTGGACCCAGCCGCCGGTGTTGTGGAGTGCCACCGACGAGGTGACCGGACACGGACACCACGGCGAAGCGTCGCATGGCGGTCATGCGGCCATCGAAGCCGCCGCGGCGGATCTGATCGGAGGCCGGGCAAGTGGCAAATTCTAATTGGCCCGCGGTGGTCGAATCCGACCTGCCGCACGGATACGCCCTCACCAGCAGTGGCCGGGTCTCGGGTGTGCACGAGGCCGGTGACGTGTTCAAGGAGGTGCCGTTCAGCGACGACGAACGGCTCGCCATCGACAACGCGCTCACCAAGGCGACCAGGGCGACCAAGACGCGTTTCAACGTCTACATCGGCGATCTGGGGTCGGACTCGGCCGCGGGCGCGGACGCGATCTTCCCCGCGACGCCCGAGGCGGCGCGTTCGGTCCTGATCGCCGTCTCCCCGAACGACAAGGCCATCGAGGTCCGCGCGGGCATCGATGTGCCGGTACGCGCCAAGGACCGCATGTGCCAGCTCGGCGCCACCGCCGCGCGGGAATCGTTCAAGCGTGGCGAACTGATCGACGGACTGCTCTCGGCGATCGAGGTCATGGTCGGCGAATTCAGGCGCTGAAACCCGCTCTTACCCGTACACGTTCGTGTGCTCATCGGGGTGAACCGTTTCCGGTTCACCCCGTTTCGCGTCCTCGTGCCTATTCGGCGTCCGCGGCCCTGGCGCGCAGCGACCGCTCGATACCGGCCTTACCCTCGCTGACCAGGCGACGCAGGGCGGGCGGGTGGTCGCCCGACAGGAACTTGTCGGCGATGGCGACCGCCTCGTCGCTGATGGCCCACGACGGGTACAGCCCGATGACGACCGTCTGCGCCACCTCGCTCGAGCGACGCTCCCAGACACCCGGCACATCGGTGAAGTACCGCTCGACATAGGACTCGAGCAACTCACCCTGGCCCGCGGGGGCGAACCCGCCGACGATGGAACGGGCGGTGATGTTGGGGACGGCGTCGTCGCCCATCACGGTGGCCCACGCCTGTTCCTTGACCTCGGCGATCGGGCGCGCGGTGGCCGCCGCCGCGGCCTGCCGCTTACCCGCCGCGGTGGGATCGTTGGCGAGTTCCTGGTCGATGACCGGGGTTTCGGTGCCGTCGCCGTCGATATCGCCCGCGGCGGCCAGCGCGGTCACGATGCGCCAGCGCAGGTCGGTATCGATGTCGAGACCGTTCAGCCCCGCCGCCGCGGGATCGGTGTCGAGCAGTGCGCGCAGCACCTCGGTGTGGCGCGGATCGAGTTTCGCCGCGGTCAGCGAGTTGACGAACGCCAGTTGGTGATCCGAACCGGGTTCGGCCGCTCGGGCCGCCGCCAGCAGGGTGTCGGCGAATTCGGACCAGCCCTTGTCGGCCGCCCAGCCCGGATCGGCGTAGCTGCCGATCGCGGTGTTCGCCTGCATCAGGAGGCGTTGCACCACACCGATTTCCGATTCCGCGCCGACGCCGCGCTGGACCAGTGCGACGAAATCGCGCGCCCGCATCTCGGCCTGCCGGGTCATCTCCCACGCCGCAGACCAGGCCAGCGTGCGCGGCAGCGGTTCGACGATCTCGTGGATGCGATGCAGGACGACGTCGAGCGAATCCGGGTCGAGCCGCACCGAGCAGTAGGTGAGGTCGTCGTCGTTGACGAGGACGAACTGTCCGCGCTCCACGCCGACGAGTTCGGGCACGTCGGTGTGCTCGGCCGCCTCCAGATCGAGTTCGACCCGGTTGGTGCGCACCAGTTTTCCGTCCCGCTCGCCGTAGACGCCGATGGCGAGCCGGTGGACGCGCTGCTCACCGGCGCCGGGATGCGCGCCTTCCTGGACCACGGAGAACCGGGTGAAGCGTCCGTCGGCGTCGACGTCGAAATCGGGACGCAGAATGTTGAGGCCGGTGGTCTTGAGCCATTGCGCGCCCCAGGTCGACAGGTCGCGGCCCGAGGATTTCTCCAGCGCCGCGAGCAGGTCGTCGAAGGTCGCGTTGCCGTAGGCGTGGTCGGCGAAATACGCGCGCAGACCGGCGAGGAACGGTTCGAGTCCCACGTAGGCGACGAGTTGTTTCAGGACCGAAGCGCCCTTGGCGTAGGTGATTCCGTCGAAGTTGACCTCGACGGCCGCCAGATCGGGGATATCGGCGGCGATGGGGTGGGTCGAGGGCAGCTGATCCTGGCGGTAGGCCCAGGACTTCTCCACATTCGCGAAGGTGGTCCAGGCATTGGTGTATTCGGTCGCCTCGGACTGGCACAGCACCGACGCGAAGGTGGCGAAGGACTCGTTGAGCCACAGATCGTCCCACCACTTCATGGTGACCAGATCGCCGAACCACATGTGCGCCATCTCGTGCAGCACGGTCTCGGCGCGACGTTCGTAGGAGGCCCTGGTCACCTTGGAACGGAAGACGTAATCCTCCAGGAAGGTCACCGCGCCCGCGTTCTCCATCGCGCCCGCGTTGAATTCGGGGACGAAGAGCTGGTCGTATTTGCCGAAGGCGTAGGGCACGCCGAAATTGGCGTGGTAGAAGCCGAAACCCTGTTTGGTCTCGGTGAACAGGCGCTCGGCGTCCATGTGTCCGGCCAGCGACGCGCGGCAGTAGATGCCGAGCGGGATGGTGCCGTGATCGTCGGTGTAGACGTCGGTCCATTCCGCGTACGGACCCGCGATGAGAGCGACCAGGTAGGTGCTCAGACGCGGTGTGGTGCGGAAACGGTGCCGGCCGGGTTCGGCGGTGGTGGTCTGGACGGTCGCGCCGTTGGAGATGACCTTCCAGTCCGGCGCGGCGGTCACCGAGATATCGAAGGTGGCCTTCAGATCGGGCTGGTCGAAGCAGGCGAACATGCGCTTGGCATCGGCGGTCTCGAACTGCGAATAGAGATAGACCGCGTCGTCGGTCGGATCGATGAAACGGTGCAGGCCCTCACCGGTGTGGGAGTACTCGCAGTCGGCCTCGACGACCAGTTCGTTGCGTTCGGCCAGGCCGGTGAGCGTGAGTCCGGTCGACTCGTCGTAGCCCGACACGTCGACCGGGTCGCCGTTGAGTACCGCGCCGCGCACCTGGCGGGCGACGATATCGATGAACGTGCTCGCGCCCGGTGTCGCGGTGAAGGTGACGGTGGTGCGCGAGGAGAAGGTCTGTTCGCCCGGTTTGCCCGACCCGTCGGTCAGATCGAGTTCGATGCGGTAGTTCTCGACCTGCACTGTCGCTGCGCGTTCGATCGCCTGTTCGCGAGTCAGGTTGGGTGCGGACATGAGTCTCCTTCGTGGTCGAAGAACGGCACGGGCAGCACCCACAATGCCACCACTGCGTGGCCGCTCGCGCGGGACTTTCTCCGCCAACACTATCGGTCCGAACGGGGGCCACGTCGTCCAGCCGTTGCCGCCACGGCGGTATTGTTCGTGTGCAGCGCAGGTTCATCAGCAACGGATTCGGAGGCTCGACGTTGAAGCATGTGCACGCCGGGAAGGTGCGCGACCTGTACGAGGACGGCGACACCCTGCTGCTCGTCGCTTCCGATCGGGTTTCGGTGTACGACGTGGTCCTGCCGACGCCGATCCCCGGCAAGGGCACGCTGCTCACCCAGCTGTCGAACTGGTGGTTCGACTATTTCTCCGATGTGGCCAATCACGTGGTCTCGGCCACCGACGTGCCGGAGGAATTCGCAGGCCGCGGCATCCGGGTGAAACCGCTGAAGATGATCCAGGTCGAATGCATCGCCCGCGGATATCTGACCGGTGGCGGGTTGAAGGAGTACCTGAGCACCGGGACCGTGTCCGGGATCGCGCTGCCGCCCGGCCTGCGCGACGGCGACAAACTGCCCGAACCGATCTTCACGCCGACGAGCAAGGCCTCGGTGGGTCACGACGAACCCATCACCTTCGCCGACGTGGTGAATCAGGAGGGGCGCGAGGTCGCGGAGAAATTGCGCGACACCACCCTCGACATCTACCTGCGCGGCGCCGAGCACGCGGCGAAGGCCGGGGTCGTCATCGCCGACACCAAATTCGAATTCGGCTGGGACGGTGACGTGTTCACCCTCGGTGACGAGGTGCTGACCTCGGATTCTTCACGTTTCTGGCCCGCCGATCAGTGGGAACCTGGCCGGACCCAGCCCTCCTTCGACAAACAGTTCGTCCGCGACTGGGCGACCTCGACCGGCTGGGACAAGGAACCGCCCGGCCCCGAGATCCCCGCCGATATCGTCGAGGTGACGCGCCGCAAGTACGCCGAGGCCTACGAACTCATCACCGGCCGTACCTGGGGCTGACGGGCTACTCGCCGCGCAGTATCCGCGCGAGGCGGTCCAGGTAGGGACGCTGTCCCTTGCCCAGTTTGTCGTTGGCGGTGGTCAGGTCGAACCAGTCGGCGCGATCGATTTCGGGAAATTCGGCCATCCGCCCGGTCCGCGGCGGCCACTCCATCTCGAACGTGCCCGGCACCACCAGACTCGGATCGAGATCGCCCTCGACCGCCCACACCGTGACGGTCTTGCTGTGGGAGCCGCTGCCGTAGCGGACGTCGCCGAGCGCGATCCATTCGCCCTCGGGCACGGGAAGTCCCAGCTCCTCGGTGAATTCGCGGCTCGCGGCGGCGCGGGCGTCCTCTTCGCCCGCCACGTACTCGCCCTTCGGGATCGACCACGCGCCGTCGTCCTTGCGGGCGAAGTACGGCCCGCCCATATGTCCGATGAGGACTTCGGTACCGTCCGCGCCGCGACGGAACAGAAGTACTCCCGCACTGGTTTTGTCTGCCACGCGAGCAGTCTGCCCGTTCGCGTCGCGCGTCGCGCGGCCGCCCTGTGCCGTCAGCCGGGGTGTCGCTCGCGCAGCCGCGCGGCCCGCAGGGTGAGGTAGTCGCGTTCCGGGGTGCTGGTGGTGCGTCCCGCGGCGGCCGTGTAGGCGTCGACGGCGGCCGTCCGGTCGCCCGCCATCTCGTGCAGGTGACCGCGCACCGCGTCGAGCCGGTGGTTGTCGGCCAGCGATTTGTCCAGGGTGTCGGCGACGGCGAGTCCGGCGGCCGGGCCGTGCACCATCGCGACCGCGACGGCACGGTTGAGCGTCACCATCGGGTTGGGAGCCAAGTGCTCGAACAGGGTGTACAGGTCGAGGATGCGCGGCCAGTCGGTGTCGTCGGCGCGTAATGCCTTGGCGTGCAGGACCGCGATCGCCGCCTGCACCTGGTACGGACCGGACAGGCCGTGGGCGAGTGTGCCCGTGGTCAGCCGGATCCCCTCGCCGATATCGGCCCGATTCCACAGCGCCCTGTTCTGCTCGGCGAGCGGGATCAACTCCCCGTACCGCCCGGTGCGGGCCGCGCGCCTGGCGTCGGTGAGCAGCATCAGGGCCAGCAGACCGGTCACCTCGGTGTCGTCGGGCAGCAAACGGTGGACGGCACGGGTCAGCCGGATCGCCTCGCCGGACAGATCGGTGCGATGCAGATCGGGTCCGGCGCTGCGGGTGTGTCCCTCGGTGAAGATCAGGTACAGCACGTGCAGGACCGGGCCGAGACGTTCCCGCCACGCCGCGTCGCCGGGCCGGGCGAACGGCCGGTCCAGCGTCGACAAGCGTTTCTTCGCGCGCGAGATCCGCTGCGCCATGGTCGCTTCCGGCAGTAGGAAGGCGTGCGCGATCTCGGCGGTGGTCAGCCCGCCGACCGCGCGCAGTGTCAGCGCGATCGAACTGGCCGAACTCAGCGCGGGGTGGCAGCACAGGAAATAGGTGGCCAGGGTGTCGTCTCGGTCGATCGTCTCCTGATCGGTCACCTCGCGATCGGCGACGGTGCTCTCCCTGCGCCTGCGCGCCACCTCCGCGCGAATCGCGTCGGCCATGCGCCGCTGCGCCACCTGGATCAGCCAGCCGCGCGGATTCTCCGGTACGCCGTCACCGGGCCACTGCGTCGCCGCGGCCAGCAGCGCCTCCTGCAACGCGTCCTCGGCGGTGTCGAAATCGCCGAAACGCCGGACCAGGGTGCCGAGGACCTGCGGCGCGAGCTCACGCAGCAGGTCCTCCGACGCCCGCGAAACGATCTCGGTCACCGGTGCGGGGCCGGTTACTGTCCGGCGGGCGCGCTCATGACCGCCCGCACCTCGATGCGTTCCCCGATCGGCGCACCGCCGGGACCGGGCGCCGCCGAGGCCTGCGCGGCGATCTCGATCGCGCGCTCCGGGCTGTCTACATCGACAATCCAATATCCGGCCAGGAATTCCTTGGTCTCGGGAAACGGACCGTCGGTGACCACCGGCGCCGAACGTCCGTCGGAATTCACCACGCGGGCCTCGTCGGGGCCTGCCAGTCCCTGGGCGTCGACCAGTTCGCCGGAGCGGGTGAGTTGTTCGCCGAGCGCCTTCTGGAATTCCATATGCGCCACGATGTCCTCGGGCGTCCATTCGTTGATCGGGATGTCGCAGTTCGCGGCTTCGCTGTAGGTCTTCAGCAGCATGTATTTCACGGTTCGGCTCCTTGCCGGTCGGCGCGTCCACGAGACGCTCTCGACGGTAGGTCGGAACCGGCCCCGCGCTCTCGACGTACCCGCCGATCACGCGGAGTGATATGGATCACAGAGGTGTGGAGGTATCGGCCAGTTTTTCCGGATCGACGGGGTCACCGGCGGTGACGAGTTCCTTGATCCGGTCGGTCACATCCCACACGTTGACGTTCATTCCGGCCAGCACCCGGTTGTCCGAGTCGAGCCAGAATGCGACGAATTCCCGCGTGGACGTGTCGCCGCGCACCACCACCCGGTCGTAATCGCCCGGCGCGGCGTATCCGGTGTACTCCATACCCAGGTCGTACTGGTCGGTGAAAAAATAGGGCAGCCGGTCGTAGGACGCCGATTTGCCGAGCATGGTCGCGGCGGCCACGGCGGGCTGGTTGAGCGCGTTGGCCCAATGCTCCACCCTGATCCGGCGATTCAGCAGCGGATGGGATTGTTCGGCGATATCACCGACGGCGACGATATCCGGATCACTGGTCAGCAGATTCGCGTCCACGAGTACGCCGCCGTCGACCGCGAGACCGGCCTCGGCCGCGAGTTCGATATTCGGCCGCGCGCCCACGGCGACCAGGATCGCGTCCGCGCTGACGGTGCTGCCGTCGCCGAGCCGTAAACCATCGGCGAGCTGGGCCTCACCGCCGTCGTGGGTGGTGATCTCGGTGACCTGGGTGCCCAGCCGCAGATCGACACCGTGAGAGGTGTGCAGGTCGGCGAAGACCGCCCCCATCTCCGGTCCGAGCGCGCCGAGCAGCGGCTGCTCCGCGGATTCGACGATCGTGACCGCGAGTCCGGCGCCCCGTGCCGCCGCGGCCACTTCCAGGCCGATCCAGCCCGCGCCGACGATGGCGAGGCTGTCGCTCTGGTTGAACAGCTCGATGAGGGTGTCGGAATCGGCGATCGTGCGCAAGGTGTACACATTGGGCGCGTCGATGCCGGTCAGCGGCGGCTTACGCGGTGTCGAACCGGTCGCGAGCGCCAGTTTGTCGTAATCGAGGGTCGACCCGTCCGGCAGCGTGACGGTCTTCGCGGTCCGGTCGATCGCGGTGACGGTGGTGCCGAGCCGGAGATCGATGTGGTGGTCGCGGTACCACTGGGCCGGATCGACGGTGAATTCGTCGAGGGATTTCTTGCCGAGCAGATGTTCCTTCGACAACGGTGGTCGCTCGTACGGCAGATGTTCCTCGGTGGACAAGACGGTCACCGTGCCGTCGAAATCGTTGTCCCGCAGGGCTTCGGCGAGTTTGGCCGCTGCGAGGCCACCGCCGACGATGACGAAACGACGTTGCGAGGTCATTGCGGACTCCTTGTCTCGGAGTCCCGCGTTCGGGACTCGTGTGAACCGGTTTCCTGCCCATCGAGCTTACTGACATCGTTCGCGCCCGATCGCGGATCCGGACATAGGCGAGAAATCCGCGGCGTGGGAACGAATCGTGGGACGACATGGTTGCTCCACATAGCGGCGCTGTGATCGCCGCCTCCTAGCACGCGAATCGAGAGGACCACCCGTGACCGACACGGCGAAGAGAGACGTTGCCGACTTCTGGTTCGACCCACTGTGCCCGTGGTGCTGGATCACCTCCCGCTGGATCCTCGAGGTCGAGAAGGTCCGCGATATCGACGCGATCTTCCACGTCATGAGCCTGTCGGTGCTCAACGAGGATCGCGAGGGCCTGCCCGATCAGTACAAAGAACTGCTGGCGACCGGCTGGGGTCCGGTGCGCGTGGCGATCGCCGCCGCGCAACAGCACGGCGACAAGGTGCTGTCCCCGCTCTACACAGCGCTGGGCACCCGCATCCACGAGCGCAAGGACGAGTACGAGCGTCCGACCCGCGCCGAATCGCTGGCCGCCGTCATCGCCGACTCGCTCGCCGAGGTCGGCTTGCCCGCCGATCTGGCGAAGGCCGCCGAGAGCACCGAGTACGACGAGGCGCTGCGGGTGAGTCATCACGCCGGTATGGACAAGGTCGGCCCCGATGTCGGCACGCCGACCATCCACGTCAACGGGATCGCCTTCTTCGGTCCGGTGCTCTCGCGCATTCCGCGCGGCGAGGACGCGGGCAAGGTGTGGGACGGCGTGGTCGCGCTGGCGTCCTACCCGCACTTCTTCGAGTTGAAGCGGACCAGGACCGAGAACCCGGAATTCCACTGATCGGGTAGTGGTGTGGCGGCCGTGCCGCCACACCACGGTGGGTGCCGGGGAGCGCCCCGCGCCGCGAATTGCCCCCGCGGCTCTCGGAATTGGGCTGCTCCCGACTGGATGAGCCCGGCTACGGGTACTGGTTCGGCGGCGGGTAGGTCCCGTGCGGCGGATAGCCACCCTGTTGCGGAATCCCGCCCTGCTGTGGACCCCCGCCCTGCTGTGGAACCCCGCCCTGTTGCGGAGGCACGCCCTGCGGCGGAACCGGGCCCTGTTGCGGAACCGCGCCCTGCGGCAGAACCCCACCCTGCGGCGGAATCCCGCCGTGCGGAGGGAAATTACCGCCCGGCGGCGGGAAACCACCTGCGGGCGGCAGGAACCCGGCGTTCGGCGGAAGCGCGGGTTTACGATTCGGCCGCCACAGCAGGTTCCCGTGCCTGCTCCGGTCGCGCAGCGCCCACATGCGCCAGGTCAGCACCGGATGGCTGACGAGACCGTTGTAGAGCCACACGAAGAAGCCGCGTTCCACGGGCGCGCGATCGGCCATTTCGTCGTACCCGACCAGCGCGTTGAGGTACTTGCCCCCGGCGAGGGTGCGCATCGCGCCCGAGGCGCCCCGGTGGCGGTAGCAGTAACCGTGGTTGTCGGCGGTGTACTCCTGCGCGCGCTGCAACGATCCGCCGAGGATGGGCAGATACGGCACCGTGTACATGCCGAGCCAGCGCCAGTAGGAGACGTGGCCCGCCGCGATATGTCCCACCTCGTGCCCGACGATGAACGCCAGCGCGTCGGGATCGCGTGCGGCGCCGCCGATTTCGAACAGATCGCTGTTGACCGCGACGAAACGCCGGAATCCGTGCCCCGAGGCGAAGGCGTTGATCGCGCCGTTGCCGAGCACCACGTACGCGTCGGGGACCGTCGTCATACCGAACCGGGCCGCGGCCTCGGTCACCATCCGGTGCGCGTCGGGGAACTGGGTCGGCGTGATCTTTACCCCGCTCGTGCGCAGGCTCGCGAAGAGCATGCCGCGCTGTAACCACAGGATCAGCGGCGCGAGGAGCAGCGGGGCCGAGAGTTGGAACGGGATCGAGCCGAGCGCGGTCAGCAGCACTCCGAGCGCGAAGAACAGCGCCGTGAGCACCACGACGACCGTCAGCAGCGGTATCTCGAGAATGTGCCGCGCCGGCATGCCGAACGGTGAGAGGCCCCGGGTGTGCTGGGTCGGCCCGGCCGGGGGACCGCCGGTCGGCGCGGGCGTCTGGTATCCCGGCACCCATCCCGGCGGGCCGACCGCCGGATTCCAGCCGGCCAGACCCGTCACCGGATTCGAACCGCCCTGTTCGCCATCGGGTTCCGGGTGCGGTTTCGACAGTGGAAGGTCATCGGACTGCATGGTCATGCACTCTATTCATCCCCTCACGTCGCCGCCGTTAACGAGCCTGAGAGAATCGCCTCCATGCGCGTATACCTGGGTGCCGATCACGCCGGTTTCGAACTGAAGAATCACGTCAAGGCCCATCTCGAGCAGGCGGGCCACGAGGTCGTCGACTGCGGCGCCCTCGAGTACGACGCACTCGACGACTATCCCGCTTTCTGCATCGAGGCGGCCCGGCGCACGGTGGCCGATCCCGGCAGCCTCGGCCTGGTGTTCGGCGGCAGCGGCAACGGTGAGCAGATCGCCGCCAACAAGGTGCCCGGCGCTCGCTGCGCGCTTGCCTGGAGCGTGGAGACCGCCCAGTTGGCGCGTCAGCACAACAACGCCCAGCTGATCGGGGTCGGTGGCCGGATGCACAGCACCGAGGAAGCGCTTGCCATCGTCGACGCGTTCCTGTCGGCCTCGTGGTCGGACGAGGAACGTCATCAGCGCCGCATCGACATCCTCGCCGAATACGAGAAGACCGGCGTTCCGCCCGCCATCGGCTGATCCGCATGCCGGAAGGGCACACCCTGCATCGGCTGGCGCTGCTGCACCGCGAGCGGTTCGTCGGGGCAGCGGTGCGGGTGTCCAGCCCGCAGGGCAGGTTCGCCGAGGGCGCGGCGCTGATCGACGGGCGGGTGCTGACCGGGTCCGAGGCGCACGGGAAACATCTACTGCACCACTACGAGTCCGGTGTGACGGTGCATATCCACCTCGGTCTCTACGGGAAGTTCTACGACTCCGACCTGCCGATGGCCGCACCGGTCGGGCAGGTCAGGATGCGGATGATCGGCGCGGGTGAGCGCGGCGACTCCGGTTTCGGGACCGATCTGCGCGGCCCCAACGCCTGCGAGATCCTCACCCCGCCCGAGGTGGAAGCGCTGGCCGGTCGGCTCGGCGCCGATCCGCTGCGCGCGGACGCCGATCCGGAGCAACCTCTGCGACGGATCCGCCGCTCGCGCAGGCCGATCGGCGCGCTGCTGATGGACCAGGCGGTGATCGCCGGTGTCGGCAACGTCTACCGGGCCGAAGTGCTTTTCCGGCACGGCATCTCGCCGTACCGGCCGGGTAGCGGGGTGAGCGCCGAGGAGTGGGGCGCGATCTGGGCCGATCTGGTGGAGTTGATGCCCGTGGGCGTGGCGACCGGTCTCATGCACGTGGTGCGGGCCGAACACGATCACGGCGAGCCGTCCTACGCGCCGGACCGGCCGAGAACCTACGTCTACCGGCGCGCGGGCGCCGCCTGCCGGGTCTGCGGTGCGACGGTGGTGCACGCGGTGCTGGAAGGTCGAAATCTGTTCTGGTGTCCGGGCTGTCAGTCCGGGTGACGGCGGTCGCGCGGCGGCGATGGCATCCGTGAGCGGTCGAACGCGAGCGGTCGTCGGTGGGCGCGGATCGAAGCGGTGGTGCTGCCCGTCGGGCGGGCATCGAATGGGGCTCAGCGCGCCCCTGCGGGCCGAAACAGTCCGTGCGGTAGTCGATTACTCCCGGCCGGTACGGCGGCGGCAGCGCGCCCGCGGCGTCGATGGCCTTCGTACCGGAGATCAGCCTGCGACGGCGTCGATCTCCGGGTCGTCGGAGTCCGAGAAGGCGAAGCGGCGGCCACCCGCTGTTTTGGCCGAATACATCGCGCGATCGGCGCGACGAAGCAGATCCGTGAAATCGCACCGGGTACCGGGCGGATTGTGGGCGGTGCCGACACTGGCGGATACCGGGACCGGCCCCGCGGTCGACCACACCGGATCGCGCAGTGCCAGCACGATCCGGTGCGCGATCTCGGCCACCGTGTGGTAATCGCGGTTGACCGCGAGCACGAATTCGTCACCGCCGTAACGACAGATCACCGTGTCGGGCGGACAGGTCTCACGCAGTCGGTTGGCCAGTTCGACGAGCACCTCGTCGCCGACCGCGTGCCCGTATCCGTCGTTGATCTGCTTGAACCGGTCCAGATCGATGAGCAGCAGCCCGACATCGCTGTTCGGGTCCGCCGCCATGCGCGCCACCTTGTCCTGGAGCAGGGTGCGGTTGGCGAGGTCGGTGAGCGCGTCGTGGGTCGCCTCGTGCCGCAGCCGATGCTGGAGCGCGGCGATCTCCTGGACGCGCTGGGACACCTGCGCGGAGATCTTGTGCTTCTGCTGGTCGAGCGCGCGTTCCTGGAGGGCCTGGGCATAGCTGTCGATGGCCTGGCTGGCGATGAACGGCCAGCGGGTGGCGACCAGCGATCCCGGTCTGCCGGAGGGGAAACCGAGCAGCCAACGACTGGCCTGGGCCAGCATCCTGGTCCGCTCGAAGGGCGGTTCCGCGAGCAGCGCGCCGAGCTGCCTCGCCTCGGGGACGGGGAAGGGTTCGGACCTGGCCAGCTCGAGTAGCCGGCCCACGATCTGGATCAGGACGGGTTCCAAGTGCTGCGGTGACGTGTGGGAGCCGGGCTCCGCGCAGACCGCACGTGCCCAGGCGCGCGCCATCGCGCCGACGGGTGGTTCGATGTCCGCTGGCATCGCACTCACCCGGCGCGGGTGACGTCGGTACCCGGGTGCCCTGTGCGAGCACAGGTGCCGGCCTCACCCCGATCACTACTGCTATGCGGTTGGGCCCACCGAGCTCGGTGCACGTTCACCGCCCCCTTTCCAGATACCCCCGTCCGGCAAAAAGGATCCTAGCAAGCCACTCGGGCCTGAAAAACGGCGTTTAACAACGAGTTTTCGGTCCTTGGCGAGCGGCGATCGGATGTGTGATCGTTTCGGGCGCCCGGTTGTTACACGTCAATTCCGGTTCGCTGGAGAGTCGCGCCGTGACACGCCGATCGTGTGCTGAGAACAGAGTTGTTCTCAGCCCGGTGTCCGGTGTGCACCCCGTGATCCCCAGTGTGAATCAGCGTGACACACCCGCGCCCGATCCGGGGGCTTGTGACCTATCTACGCCATCGAACACTCCGACGATCTGCCGCACGGGCGCCGGAAAGGGGGCGATTGGCATTTTGCCGGGGGGATTCGGTACAGTCGGTGCGCACACGACATCGTGGCGATCCCATCGGTGTCGTATGCCTGCGGGTGTAGTTCAATGGTAGAACCTCAGCCTTCCAAGCTGATGGTGCGGGTTCGATTCCCGTCACCCGCTCCACGCAGTAATTCATCCTCGACGTCGGCCGATCCGCGACGAGGTCACGGGGTGTAGCGCAGCTTGGTAGCGCATCCGCTTTGGGAGCGGAGGGTCGCAGGTTCAAATCCTGTCACCCCGACACAGATTCGATTCTTCCGGCCCTGATCAGCGGCCGTGCGACAACCTTCGGCAAGGCGGGGCGGTCACCGCTCGATACCGGAATCGACCGGCTTTCGCGACCGGATGATGCCCCGTCGCGAGGTGCGGTGAACGTCTGTTTTCGTCAGATTTTGGTCAGCAGTTTATTCGTGCTTGTTGTGGGTGCGACCTGGCAACCTCGGTGTGGAGGCTGATCAGGGAGGATTCGATGGCTGAGGTCGCGGTGTGTGTTGTCGGGTTGACCTGGGGATGTTGGAAGTGTCATGAATCGACCGTGTGCGTCCTGGGACTGACCAGTGAACGCCTGCGGGACTACAAGACCGGCGACCAGGCCGTGGAAGTGGCGAAGTGCCTACTCGTCGCGGCGGACAAGGTTGACATCGCCGACTGTCTGGCACCCTCGGTGAACGGGATCGCGTCCCACTGCGCGGCATGCGGTGCCGTTCAAGATAATTTCGACCTGCACCGGGAAGCGCGCGAGCGGTACTACTGGGATGACGACGACGCGGCATACGAGGTTCCGGCGGATGGTTCGGTGGACTGTGCGGTGTGGCGCGAGATCGAGATCGGCGAGTTTCCCTGGTGATCTGTTTCGATGCGCACCCACGGCCAGGCCGTACGAACGATGCCCGGCGGATTCGGTGGGCAGTTGCGGGCCCTCGTGAGTCTCGGCAATCCGGCTCCGAGTAGTCGGCGACATCCGCCGCGCCCGATGAAAGGCCGGGTCGGCGCTCGCCGTTGAGCGCGGTCCGGGCCGAGTGGGTCGACCGAATTCCGGAGGGCTGCCGCAGAGTCGGAACGCGACGGATCCGGTTCGGGGCTGCCGATTCGCCCGCGGGTGCGGGTCAGCCGATGGGCTGGCGGCCGCGTACGCGCGGACCGGTGTGCACGGGGAGGTGTTTGTAGCCGTGCAGGGTGAACAGGGGGCGACGGGTGGGCGGATCGGTCAGTCGCAGGTCGGGGAATGCCTCGAAGAGGGCGCGCAGGGCGTGTACGGCTTCCATGCGAGCCAGACCGGCGCCGAGGCAGACGTGGATGCCGCTGCTGAACGACAGGTGATTCTTGGCGTTCTCCCTGGTGATGTCGAAACGGTCCGGGTCGGTGAATACGGCGGGGTCGCGGTTGGCGCCCGCCAGCGACAGCATCACGATCGAGCCCTTGTGCAATCGGGTGCCGCCGATCTCCAGCGTGGTGCGGGTGGTGCGGCCGGTGGTCTGCACCGGCGGATCGATCCGCAGGATCTCCTCCACCGCGTTGGGCCACAGTTCCGGCTCGACGCGCAGCCGGTCCAGTTGATCGGGGTGGCGCAGCAGCCAGATGACGCCCTTGCCGATGAGGTTGACGGTGGTCTCGAAGCCCGCCGCCATCAGCAGGGTCGCCGATGCGCACAGTTCGTAGGTGGACAGATCGCCTGCGGTGACCAGACTGCTCAGGATGTCGTCGCCGGGTTCGACGCGCAGTCGCTCGACATGCTCGAGGAGATAGCGGTGCAGCCGCTCCGAGGATTCCATCGCCCGCTGGTGGGTCTGCCAGGAGATCCCGATGTCGAACAGCGGACTGATGTCGTCGCCCCAGTGCAGGAACATCTCGCGGTCGGAATCGGGGAAGCCGAGCATCTCGGAGATGATGGCGATGGGCACCTGGGCCGCGTACTGCGCCATCAGGTCGGCCGGGCCGTCGTCGGGGAGCGCGGCGAGCAGTTCTTCGGTGACCGTCTCGATCCGATCGCTGAGTCGGGCGACGGCACGCGGGGTGAAGGCCGCGGTGACCGGTTTTCGCATCCGGGTGTGTTCGGGCTGGTCGATCACCAGCATCGACGGTGCGTCCACCGGGTTGGGTGGGACCGGCCTGCGCGCGAGCAGGCGTCGCACGAGTCTCGGCATGCCGAGCACGGTCGGCACCCCGGCTCCGAAGCGATTGTCGCGCAGGATATCCCGGACCATCTCGTGATCGAAGGCGGTCCACACCGGGAAGGTCCGTGGTAATCCGCCCGTGCCGCGTATCTCCTCGATCAGCGCGTACGGATTCTCGATGCCCTCCGCGCTGCAGTTCAACCGCGCGAACACGTCGCCACGACGGATCAGCGCCTTCTTGAACAGGCGGATCACCCCGTGATTGTTGACCCACCGGTACGCGTACTGCGGTTTCATCGAGCCCCTTCCATCGCCGAACCGTCGCAACCCCTTCGGAGGTTACGAATATCACAGGTCGCGCGGAACTCCCGGGGTGGGATCCAGGCAGCTATTCGTGGTAAAGGCACAGCCCGCGTGGCGTGCGGATCGCGGGGGCGGACCTCACGCGTCGATCCCGCAGTGTCGGACCAGGATTGGCCGCTGCGGCGGGCGGATCCGGGGTGGCCGTATCAGCGGCAGCAGTTCGGGTCGAGGACCACGCAGAGCGCGGACAGCGCGTCGCGGCGGGCCCGGTGGAAGGTGTTCATGCCGCGTCGTTCGGATTCCACCAGTCCGGCCTCGCGCAACACCTTCAGGTGGTGGGAGGCGGTGGATTCCGATACCGCGACGGCGGCTGCGAGGTCGCCGCTGTTCTCCTCGCCGAACGCGCTCGTCAGCAGCAGGGACATGAGTTTGACCCGGACGGGGTCGGCGATCGCCTTGAGACGCAGTGCGACCTCGAGGGCGGCGGCGTCATCGATCGGGCCCGCGGCGACGGGGGCGCAGCAGACGGGGGCGGACATGTCGATCACGGGCAACGCCTTGGGCATGACATCGATACTACCGACCTTATTGACATATGTCGAAGAAGTGGTGAGACTCGGAGCTGTCAGTTCTTCGATATATGTCTCACAAGTGGAGGTATCGTCATGTCTCGCATCCAACTCGCCCTCAATGTCGACGATCTCGATCGGGCTGTCGCGTTCTATTCGACGCTGTTCGACGTCGCACCGGCCAAGCGCAAGCCCGGCTACGCGAATTTCGTTGTCGCGCAGCCGCCGATGAAACTGGTCTTGCTGGAGAACGCGGGCCTGGGCGGCACCGTGAACCATCTCGGCGTCGAGGTCGAGACCTCGGGGGAGGTCCACGGTGAGATCGCCCGCCTGTCGGAGGCGGGGTTGTTCACCGAGGAGCAGATCGCGACCACATGTTGTTTCGCCACCCAGGACAAGGTGTGGGTCACCGGCCCCGATGCCGAGCGGTGGGAGGTGTACACCGTGCTCGCCGATTCCGAATCCTTCGGCACCGCCCCGGAGTTCGCCTCCGTCGACGACGCGCAGGCCGTCGCCGTGTGCTGCGGCACCGCCGAGGAGGCCGCTTCGGAGGGTGCATGCTGCGGTGCCGACGCCAAGAGTGACGCCGTCTCCTCGGGCGCCACCTGCTGTCGCTGACCGAGCCGCGCCGGGGTGTGTTCGTCGGGTGTTCATTTGCCCTCTGATTCGATATCCATCAATATC
Organism: Nocardia noduli; assembly: GCF_019038455.1. Taxonomy (NCBI): domain Bacteria; kingdom Bacillati; phylum Actinomycetota; class Actinomycetes; order Mycobacteriales; family Nocardiaceae; genus Nocardia; species Nocardia noduli. The sequence goes on along the minus strand of NZ_JAFMPL010000049.1, from coordinate 3,165 downwards.
GATGGGTGTCTAATCCATTGCCGTTGACCGACGTGACCTCACCCGCGTGTGAGGTCACGCCCCTGATCAGGGAGCCGCTGACAGCGCGGGCGGCCGTCGAGGCGGCCGCGATGTTCAAGGCCCTGGCCGATCCGGTGCGGTTGCGGTTGTTGTCGCTGGTGGCCAGTCACGCGGGCGGAGAAGCCTGCGTCTGCGATATCTCGGCCGGGTTCGACGTCAGCCAGCCGACCATCTCGCACCACCTCAAGGTGCTGCGCGAAAGCGGCCTGCTCAGCAGTGAGCGGCGCGGGTCCTGGGTGTACTACCGGATCGAACCCGCCACCCTCGGCAGGCTTTCCCTGCTGCTCGAGGGCGCCAACCCCTTGGAGGTGTCCCGGTGAGAGATTCGGCGCGGCGATTGCTGGCCGAATTCGTCGGCACCGGGTCGCTGGTCGCGGTCGTGATCGGGTCCGGGATCGCGGCCGAGCGGTTGTCGCCCGGTGACGCGGGGCTGCGATTGCTGGAGAACTCGATCGCGACCGTGTTCGGGCTCGCGGTCCTGATCCTGGTGTTCGGTCCGGTGTCCGGCGCGCATTTCAACCCCGTCGTCTCCGTGGCGGACTGGCTGACCGGGCGTCGCCACGGGACCACCACGGCGCTCGGCGGATACACGGCGCTCGGCGGATACATCGCCGCCCAGATTCTGGGCGCGGTCGCGGGCGCGATGCTGGCCAACGCGATGTTCGACCTGCCTCCGATCGGAATCTCGACCGAGCACCGGGTCACCGTCGGTCATCTACTCGGTGAGGTCGTCGCCACCGCGGGGCTGATCGTGGTGATCTTCGCCCTTGCCCGTAGCGGGCGTGCCGCGTTGTCGGCGGCCGCGGTCGCCGGGTGGATCGGGGCGGCGTACTGGTTCACCAGCTCGACCTCGTTCGCCAACCCCGCCGTCACCATCGGCCGCGTCTTCTCCGACACCTTCGCCGGAATCGCCCCGACCTCGGTACCCGGATTCGTCGCCGCCCAGGTTGTCGGGGCGGGGATCGGGCTCGCGCTGACAACGCTGCTCTATCCGGCCACTCCCGTCACCGGCGACGACGCCGCCACGGCCGACCAAGCCCGCGTCGAACCCGGACCCACCTCCGACCCGAAGGCTGTTTCTCGCATGGTTTCCACGCCCGGTGTGCTTTTCGTCTGTGTTCACAACGCGGGCCGCTCACAGATGGCCGCCGCGTTCCTCACCCATCTCGCGGGCGACCGCATCCGGGTCCGCTCCGCCGGATCCATGCCCGCCGACCGGATCAACCAGGTCGCCGTCGCGGCGATGGCCGAGATCGGCATCGACATCACGGCCGAACTGCCGAAGGTCCTCACCCCCGATGTCGTGCGGGACTCCGATGTCGTGATCACCATGGGGTGCGGGGACGCCTGCCCCTACTTTCCCGGCACCGACTACCGCGACTGGAAACTCGACGATCCCGCCGGACGAGATCTCGACGCGGTGCGGCCGATCCGCGACGAGATACGCACCCTGGTCGAAGGACTCATCGCCGAACTCCTGCCTGTGGCGCCGAGAGATTCGCCGACCGGGCTATCGGGGCGCCGCACCCGAACGTGAGATTCGTTTGCGAACGGAGTAGATCGCCGCGCCGAGAGCGACGACCGTCACGCCTGTCAGCACCGACGGCAGCGGCAGCGTGAAGGCGAGGACCAGACAGCCCAGCAATCCGAGCACCGGTATCGCCCGCAGCGGACGTCCCTCGGAGGCGGTCAGTGTCCACGCGGACACGTTGGCGACGGCGTAATAGAGCAGGACACCGAAGGACGAGAACCCGATCACGGCACGGACATCGGCGGTCGCGGCCACGACCGCCACCACCGCGCCGACCGCGACCTCGGCCCGGTGCGGGACGGTGAACCGCGGGTGCACCGCCGCCAACGCGTGGGGCAGATGCCGGTCGCGAGCCATCGCCAGCACGGTGCGCGAGACACCGAGTATCAACGCGAGCAGCGATCCGAGCGCGGCCACCACGGCGCCGAATCGCACGACCGGTGACAGCCACGCGGCATCCGCCGCCCGCACCACCTCCGTCAGCGGCGCGCTCGCCTGTGACAACCTCTCGGGGCCGAGTACCAGCAGTGCCGCGATCACCACGGCCGCGTACACGAGCAGAGCGATGCCGAGTGCCAGCGGGATCGCGCGCCGAATCGTGCGCGCCGGGTCGCGCACCTCTTCACCGAGTGTGGCGATCCGCGCGTATCCCGCGAAGGCGAAGAACAGCAGACCCGCCGCCTGCATGACCCCGAAAACGGTGATGTCGGAGTCGAATTCCAGTCGCGCGGTGTCCGCGTTCGCGCTGGTGAACGCCGCGACGAGCACCGCGACCAGCACCGCGAGCACGATCGCCACGATCACCCGGGTGACCAGGGCCGACTTCTGTACGCCGCGATAATTGATCGCGGTCACCGCGACGACCGCCGCCACCGCGACAGCGTGCGCGTGTTCCGGCCACAGGTACACGCCGACGGTCAGCGCCATCGCGGCGCACGACGCGGTCTTGCCGACCACGAAACACCACCCGGCCAGGTACCCCCAGAATTCCCCGAGCCGCTCGCGTCCGTACACGTACGTTCCGCCCGAGGACGGGTACCTGGCTGCCAATCGCGCCGAGGACGTGGCATTGCAGAACGCGACGACGGCCGCTACCGCCACGCCGAGCAGCAGCCCCGACCCGGCCGCTCGGGCGGCGGGAGCCAGCGCCGTGAATATCCCCGCCCCGATCATCGAACCGAGCCCGACCATCACCGCGTCGTTCAGCCCCAGGGTGCGACGCAGCTCATCCGGCGCGCGATGGTCCTTGCCGTTCACCGGTGTTCGTCGAACCGGTCAGCGTTGCCTGCTGGTGCGGGCGCGACGGCGCTCGGCCTGGAGTTCGGCGAGTTCCTGTTCGAGCAGTTCGGCGATGCGGAACTGGCCGGTGTCGTGGATCGGGTCGGGTGCCGGGACGACCTGGAGATCCGGTTTGGCGGGGACGGCGGGGGTTTCCTTGCCGTTCTTGGCCGACGCCGCGGTGGATCTGGAATCGCCCGAACTGCCGTTGGCACGAGACTTCGCGGGTGCCACCTTGCGCAGGCCGCTCCTCGCCGGGGTGGCGGGGGCGGCCGCCGGTGCCGGGGCGGCGGCCG